>JAEWQZ010000075.1 GCA_023460255.1 Actinomycetes bacterium | reverse complement strand
GCCCGTGGCCGCGCGCGCAGGAGTGCGCGCAGACGTGCGCCCCGTGGGCGCGGGCGATCGGCCGGCCATGGTGCCACGGTACCTGCGGGGTCCCCCGCACCCGGGGACGGGGCGGGTCGTGTCGCGGCACCGCTGCACCGCTCGGCGGATCGCCGCGGGCGTGGACCGATGACGGGTGGGTCGTGGGTCCCGGCGGCGGTCAGGCCTCGACGACGACCGGGATGATCATCGGGCGCCGGCGCAGCCTGGTGGCCGCCCACTTGCCGACCACCCGACGGACCACCTGCTGGAGCTGGGTCGGGTCGAACGTGCCGGCGATGACGGCTTCCTCGAGGGCACGGGCGACGTCGGGCAGGACCTGCTCGAACGCGTCCTCGCCCTCGGCGACCCCGCGCGCGTGGATCGTCGGGCCGGCGAGCACCTTGCCCGTCGTGGAGTCGACGACGGCGAAGACGGAGATGAACCCCTCCTCGCCCAGGATCCGGCGGTCCTTGAGCTCGACCTCGGTGATCGCGCCGACGCTCGAGCCGTCGACGTACACGTTGCCGCACGGGACGGCGCCGACGATCCGGGCGTGGCCGTCCTTGAGGTCGACCACCACGCCGTCCTCGGCGAGCACGACGTGGTCCGCCGGGACGCCGCTGCGCACCGCGATGCCGCCGTTGGCGACGAGGTGGCGCACCTCGCCGTGGATCGGCATGACGTTGCGCGGGCGCAGGATGTTGAAGCAGTACAGGAGCTCGCCGGCGCTGGCGTGCCCGGACACGTGCACGCGCGCGCCGCCCTGGTGCACGACGCGCGCACCGAGCCGCGTCAGCCCGTTCACGACGCGGAAGACCGCCGCCTCGTTGCCGGGGATCATCGAGGACGCCAGGATCACCGTGTCGCCGCGGCCCACCTCGATCCGGTGGTCCCGGTTCGCCATCCGCGACAGCGCAGCCATCGGCTCGCCCTGGGAGCCCGTGCACATGAGCACCTGCTCGTCGGGGGGCAGGCGGTCGATCTCCTTGGCGTCGACGAGCACCCCCTCGGGCACGTGGAGGTAGCCGAGCTCGGCCGCGATGCCCATGTTGCGCACCATCGAGCGGCCGATCAGCGCCACCTTGCGGCCGTGCGCGGCCGCGGCGTCGAGCACCTGCTGGACGCGGTGCACGTGCGAGGCGAACGACGCGACGATGACCCGCTGGTCGGCCTGCGCGAAGAGCTGGTCCAGCACCGGGCCGATCTCCACCTCGGGCGTGACGAAGCCCGGGACCTCGGCGTTGGTCGAGTCGACCATGAACAGGTCGACGCCCTCCTCGCCCAGCCGGGCGAAGGCGCGCAGGTCGGTGATCCGGCCGTCGAGCGGGAGCTGGTCCATCTTGAAGTCGCCGGTGTGCAGCACCATGCCCGCCGGCGTCCGGATCGCGACGGCCAGCGCGTCGGGGATCGAGTGCGTGACGGCAACGAACTCGCAGTCGAAGGCGCCGAAGCGCTCGCGCTGCCCCTCCTTGACGGCGAGCGTCAACGGCGTGATCCCGTGCTCCTTGAGCTTCGCCTCGACGAAGGCGAGGGTCAGCTGCGAGCCGACCACCGGGATGTCCGGTCGCAGCCGCAGCAGGTAGGGAACCGCCCCGATGTGGTCCTCGTGACCGTGGGTGAGCACGAGGGCCTCGACGTCGCCGAGCCGGTCGGCGATGTGCGCGAAGTCCGGGAGGATCAGATCGACACCCGGTTGGTGGTCCTCGGGGAAGAGCACCCCGCAGTCGACGACGAGCAGGCGGCCCTCGTACTCGAGGACGCTCATGTTCCGGCCGATCTCGCCGAGCCCGCCGAGCGGGACGATGCGGAGCGTGCCGGGCTCGAGGTCCGGCGGCAGGCCGAGCTCGGGGTGCGGGTGGGACATGGGACCTCCGGTCAGGAGAGCAGGCCGACCGACGACAGCACGCTGCGCACGTGCTCGGTCTCGGCCTCGTCGGCCGCCACCTGGGGCAGCCGCATGGTCGGGGTGGAGATGAGGCCCAGCAGGTGCAGGGCGCTCTTGCAGCGCAGTGCACCGTTGCCGGACCCGCAGACGAGGTCGATCACGGGAAGCAGCTCGACGAACCGTGCGAGCGCACCGGCCAGGTCGCCGGCGTCGACGGCGCCGATGACCGCGGCCAGCCCGTCGCCGACCAGGTGCCCGGACATGCTCACGAGGCCGACGGCACCGGCGGCGAGGAACGGCAGGAGCATCCCGTCGTCGCCCGAGTAGTAGGCGAGGCCCGTCCGGGCGACGTGCCGCAGCACGCCCTGGGCGTCGCCGGTGGCGTCCTTGACGGCGACGACCCGCGGGTGCTCGGCCAAGCGGTCCAACGTGTCGTCCGAGTAGCGCACCACCGTGCGGCCGGGCACGTCGTACAGCATCACCGGCAGGTCCGTGGCGTCCGCCACGGCGACCGTGTGCCGGTACACGCCCTCCTGCGACGGACGCGAGTAGTAGGGGGTCACGACGAGCAGCCCGTGCGCGCCGGCCTGGGCCGCCTGCTCCGCCATCCGCACGGCGTGGGCCGTGTCGTTCGAGCCGGCGCCCGCCAGGACGAACGCACGGTCGCCGACCGCCTCGACGACGGCGCTGACGAGCGCGGCCTTCTCCGGCGCGTGGGTGGTCGGGGCCTCACCCGTCGTGCCGTTCAGCACGAGGCCGTCGTGCCCGTGGTCCACCAGGTGCTTCGCGAGCGACACGGCGGCGTCGAGGTCGACGGACCCGTCGTGGGCCATGGGCGTGACCATCGCGGTCAGCAGCGCCCCGAACGGGCGGGCGGCGGTGGAGGCGGGGGCCATGGCGCTCAACCTACCGCCGCCGTCACGGGACCTGCCCGGCCATTCCGTCCGCCGGGCACACCCTCGCCACCCGGTCGGCGCCAGCCCCGCACGCGCCGTCAGGCTCGCTCGAGCGTGCGGAACCGGTACCGCAGCCCCGTGCGGGAGGCGTGCCAACCGCCGTCGGCCGGGTCGGTGGCGAGCAGCCGCCAGCCGACGTCGAGGTCGGGCGCCCGCACGCCGTGACCGACCACGACGTCCACGTCGGTGACCTCCACCCGGGACACCCGGTCGAGCAGGGCCTCGTAGACCTGGGCGCCCCCCACCACCCAGGCGGGCCGGTCGCCCACGACGGCGAGCGCCGACGCCAGGTCCGGCACCACCGTCGCCCCGGGGGCCGACAGGCCACGCCGGGACAGCACCACGTTCTCCCGCCCCGGCAGGGGCCGGAAGGCGTCCGGCAGCGACTCCCAGGTCGCGCGGCCCATGACGACGACGCAGCCCTGCGTGAGCCGGCGGAAGTGAGCCAGGTCCTCCGGCAGGGACCATGGCAGGCCGCCGTCGTACCCGATCACCCCGTCCGCCGACTGCGCCCACACCGCCGACAGCACCGGCCGCACCCCGACCACCGACTCAGACCGCGATCGGCGCCGCGATGGGCGGGTGGTGCCGGTAGCCGACCACCTCGACGTCGGCGAAGGAGTACTCGAAGATCGACGCCGCCCTGTGCAGCCGGAGCGTCGGGAACGGGTACGGCTCGCGCGCGAGCTGCGTGCGCACCTGCTCGTCGTGGTTGTCGTAGATGTGGCAGTCCCCGCCGGTCCAGACGAAGTCGCCCGGCTCCAGGTCCGTCTGCTGGGCGACCATGTGCGTCAGGAGCGCGTAGGACGCGAGGTTGAAGGGCACGCCGAGGAAGAGGTCGGCGCTGCGCTGGTACAGCTGGCAGGAGAGCCGGCCGTCCGCCACGTAGAACTGGAAGAAGGCGTGGCAGGGGGCCAGAGCCATCTTCGGCAGCTCCGCGACGTTCCACGCCGAGACGATGTGCCGCCGCGAGTCGGGGTCGCGCCGGATGCCGTCCACCAGGGCGGCGATCTGGTCCACGTGACCGCCGTCGGGCGTCGGCCAGGATCGCCACTGCACGCCGTAGACCGGGCCGAGCTCGCCGTCGGCGTCCGCCCACTCGTCCCAGATCGTCACGCCGTGCTCGCGCAGCCAGGCGACGTTGGAGTCGCCGCGCAGGAACCACAGCAGCTCGTGGACGATCGACTTCAGGTGCACCCGCTTGGTCGTGACCAGCGGGAAGCCCGCCGCCAGGTCGAAGCGCATCTGGTGGCCGAAGACACTCCGCGTGCCCGTGCCCGTGCGATCGCCCTTGGGCACGCCCTCGGCCAGGACCCGGCGCAGCAGGTCCTCGTACTGGGTGTCGACGGGCTGTGTGTCGACGAGGCCGTCGCGCATGTCGTCGGGCATGGGGACAGGGTAGGCCGGGAGGTCGGGAGATACTCGACGCCGTGCCCGACGACGACCACCACACCGAGGGTCCGCCCGCGGACCGCCCGCCCGGCGGCGTCGGCCGGGCTGTCGCGCGGCAGGCGGTCCTCCGGCAGGCGATGTCCGTCGCCGCGGCCACCGGCCTGTACGGCGTCTCGTTCGGGGCGCTCGCCGTCGCCGCCGGGCTGGACGTCTGGCAGGCGATGGCGCTGAGCCTGCTCATGTTCACGGGCGGCTCGCAGTTCGCCTTCGTCGGCGTCCTCGGTGCGGGCGGCGCGGCCGTCGCCGCGGTCGGGACGGCCGCGCTCCTCGGAGCGCGCAACGCGCTGTACGGCGC
>JAEWQZ010000074.1 GCA_023460255.1 Actinomycetes bacterium | reverse complement strand
CCGACGCGGGGGTCAGCCCGAGGGCCTCCGCCACCGGCACGGACGGGGGGACGACGGGGGCACCGTCCGGCGCGTCATCGGGCGCACCGCCGGGTGTGCCGGGCAGCCGCGGCCCCCGCTCGAGCGGGTCGTCGGGTGTGCCGGCCGGGCCGTCGTCACGCACGTCGTCACGCACGTCGCACCGCGCCACCGCCGACGTCGAACCGCGCCCCGGCCAGGCCGTCCGGCACGTCCTGCGCCACCGCCGCCGTGATGAGCACCTGCTCGGCGCCCGCGACCAGCCGCGCCAGCCGGTCGCGGCGGTCCGCGTCCAGCTCGGCGAACACGTCGTCGAGCACGAGCACCGGACCGGAGCCCTCCACCCAGCCGCCGATCGCGTCGTCGTCCCCGTGGGTGAGCAGCTGGTAGGAGGCGAGCCGCAGCGCGAGCGCCACGGACCACGACTCGCCGTGGCTCGCGTAGCCGCGCGCGGGCAGCCCGTTCACGCCGAGCAGCACGTCGTCGCGATGGGGGCCGACGAGGTTCACGCCCCGCTCCAGCTCCTGCCGGCGGACGCGGCGCAGCGCGTCGAGCAGCATGGCCTCGAGCTCGGCCGCCGGCACGCCCTCGTGGGGCAGCACGCCCGGCGCGTCGTCGCCATCCTCGCCGGACGCCCCCGGGGACGCCCAGCCGTCGTCGGCCCCCTGTCGCTCCGCCGACGTCGCGAGCGAGGAGCGGTACCCGGTCGTCGCCCGGCCGCCGTCACTGACCTCGTCGTACGCGGCCGCGACGTGCGGGCGCAGCTGCGCGACGAGCCGCACGCGCGCGGCCAGGATCTCCGCGCCGAGCTGCGCGAGCTTGCCGTCCCACACGTCCAGGGTGCTCGGGTCGGCCCCGCCCCGCTCCCCGTCGCCGGCGGCTCCCGCCGGGACCCGCACGTGACGCCGCAGCCCGGGACCGGCCGACTTCAGCAGCGCGCCGCGCTGCCGCAGCACCCGCTCGTAGTCCGCCAGGACCCCCACCATGCGGGGCGACACCTGCACGAGCAGCGCGTCGAGGAACCGGCGTCGCCCGTCCGGGTCCCCCTTGACGAGCGCCAGGTCCTCCGGGGCGAACACGACGGTGCGCACGATGCCGAGCACGTCCCGGGTCCGGCGCACCGGGGACCTGTTCACCAGGGCGCGGTTCGCGCGGCCGGGCGCGATCTCGAGCTCGACGAGCGTCTCGCGCTCGCCGCGCCGCGCACGCAGCCGGACGACGGCGCGCGGTGCACCCGCCCGGACCAGCGCGGCGTCGGCGGCCACCCGGTGGCTGGACAGCGTCGAGACGTACCCGACGGCCTCCACCAGGTTCGTCTTGCCCTGACCGTTCGGCCCGACGAAGGACGTCACCCCGGGCTCCAGCTCGAGGTCGACCTCGGGCCAGGACCGGAAGTCGGTCAGGGCGAGACGGGTGACGTGCACGTCACTCCGCCGGCCGCACCGCGTGCCCGCCGAACTCGCGCCGCAGCGCAGCCACGGCCTTGAGCGCGGGCGACGCCTCCTGACGGGAGGAGAACCGCGCGAACAGCGCCGCGGAGATGACGGGCAGCGGGACGGCGCGGTCGATCGCCTCGTCCACGGTCCAGCGACCCTCGCCCGAGTCCTCGACCCAGTCGTCGACCGAGCCCAGGTCGGGGTCGGCCTCGAGCGCGTCCACGAGCAGGTCCAGGAGCCACGACCGCACGACGGTCCCACGGCTCCACGCCTTGAGCGTGCCGGGCACGTCGGTGACCAGGTCCGAGGCCGAGAGCAGCTCGTAGCCCTCGGCGTACGCCTGCATGAGGCCGTACTCGATGCCGTTGTGCACCATCTTCGCGAAGTGGCCGGCGCCGACCGGGCCCGCGTGCACGAACGACTCCGCACGGGGACCGGCGGGACGCAGTGCGTCGAGGACCGGCATCAGGCGGGCGACGTCCTCCGGGCTGCCGCCCGCCATCAGGCCGTAGCCGTTCTCCCGGCCCCAGACACCGCCCGAGACGCCGACGTCGACGTACCCGATGCCGCGTTCCGCGAGGAGCGCGGCGTGCGCGACGTCGTCGGAGTAGTGCGAGTTGCCGCCCTCCACGACGAGGTCGCCCGCCGTGAGCAGCTCCGCGAGGTCGCCCACGACGCCGCGGGTCGGTGCGCCGGCCGGCACCATCACCCACACGACCCGCCCGCCGTCGGGCAGCGCGGCGACGAGGGCCGGGAGGTCTGCGACGTCGGTCACCTCCGGGTTGCGGTCGTAGCCCGTGACCTCGACGCCGTGCTCGCGGAGGCGGGCGCGCATGTTCGCGCCCATCCTGCCGAGCCCGACGAGACCGATGTGCATGGGCGCTCAGCTCGCGAAGCGGATCGGCACCAGGAGGTAGCGGTAGCTGTCGTCGTCGTCACCGTCGACGGCCGCCTGCCCGGTGAACTCCACCGGCTTGTTCGGGTGCGTGAACGAGAGCCGGACGAACGGGGTGGTCAGCGCACCGAGGCCGTCGAGCAGGTACTGCGGGTTGAAGGCCACGGTGATGTCCTCACCGACCAGCGTCGTCTCGAGCGCCTCGGACGCCTGCGCGTCGTCCCCCTGCCCGGCGTCGAGCACGACCTGTCCCTCGCTGAAGGCCAGCCGGATCGGGGTGTTGCGCTCGGCGACCAGCGACACCCGGCGGGCCGCCTCCGTCAGCGCCGCCAGGTCGACGACCGCGTGGATCGGCGTCTCGTCGGGGAAGAGCCGGCGCACCGCCGGGTAGTCGCCGTCGACGAGGAGCGAGGTGGTGTGCCGGCCGCCCGCCTCGAACCCGATGAGGTCCACGCCCACCCCGGTGGACAGTGCGAGGGTCACCTCGTCCGACCCGCCGAGGGACCGTGCTGCGTCGGACAGGGTGCGGGCCCGCACCAGCGCGACCTGCGAGACGTCCGGGCGGGCCGGGAACCACGGGAGCTCGCGCAGGGCGAGCCGGTACCGGTCGGTGGCGAGGAGCGTCATCTTCTCGCCCTCGATCTCCATCCGGACGCCGGTCAGCAGCGGCAGGGTGTCGTCCCGGCTCGCCGCGACGGTCACCTGGGCGACGGCCTCCGCGAGCCGGTCGCCGGCGACGGTGCCGATGACGTCAGGCATCGCCGGCAGCGCCGGGTAGTCCTCGACAGGCATGGTGAGCAGCGAGAAGCGACTCGCCCCGCAGGTGACCGACACCTTGGTGCCCTCGAGGACGAGGTCCACAGGCTTGGCGGGCAGGGCGCGGGAGATCTCGGCGAGGAGCCGGCCCGACACGAGCACCGTGCCCTTCTCCGAGACGTCGGCCGCGATCTCCGACCGGGCGGAGACCTCGTAGTCGAAGCTCGAGAGCTGGACGGCGCCGGACTCCTCCGCGTCGATGCGCACCCCGGCCAGGACCGGGACGGGCGGGCGGGTGGGCAGCGAGCGGGCCGTCCAGGTGACGGCCTCGGCCAGGACGTCGCGGTCGACGCGGAACTTCATGCCTCATCCCTTCGCGCCAGCGCTGCGGACGTCGGCACGCCCGGGCATCGTCGCACCCGTGCGACGGACCGTTGCAGCGGGGAGTACGGAGTGAACAGTACGCGAGGACGCAGACGCAGGGACACCGACCGGGAGTGTGGTCCCTGATCCGGCCGGACGCGTGATGAAGGTGTGTGGAATCCCTCGGAGAAGAACTGACTCGTCATCGTCATCGGGGGTGTGGAAGGTGTGGAAGGTGACCGTCGTCGCATGTCAGGGCCGGTTCGGCCGTGTGGATGCAGATGTCGACCAGGTTGTCGACGACGACCGGCGTCGGTGGATGGCGGTCCGGTGTTCACCGGGCGTCCACCGACGGGTGGGTTCGCGTCCACATTCGCAAGGCGTGTCGTCCACGGCCTTCCACAAGGATGTCCACAGGTGTGAACAAGGTGCGGCAGGAACCGTGAGAATCAGCCTCGGTGCTGTTGCTTGATCCGGTTGGTGAGCTCGGTCACCTGGTTGTAGATGGAGCGTCGTTCCGCCATCAGCTCGCGGATCTTGCGGTTTGCGTGCATCACCGTCGTGTGGTCGCGGCCGCCGAACTGCTGACCGATCTTCGGCAGGCTCATGTCGGTGAGCTCCCGGCACAGGTACATCGCGATCTGACGCGCTGTCACCAAGACCCGGGAACGCGACGAGCCGCACAGGTCGTCGATGGTCAGGCCGAAGTAGTTGGCGGTCTGGGTGATGATCGTGGCGGCCGTGATCTCCGCCGTGTCGTCGTCGGTGATGAGGTCCTTGAGGACGATCTCGGCCAGCGCCAGGTCGACCTGCTGGCGGTTGAGGTTCGCGAACGCCGTGACACGGATGAGGGCGCCCTCGAGCTCGCGGATGTTCGTGGAGATCTTCGAGGCGATGTAGCCGAGCACGTCGTCGGGCGCCTGGAGCTTCTCGCTCGCCGCCTTCTTGCGCAGGATGGCGATCCGCGTCTCGAGGTCGGGCGGCTGGATGTCCGTGATGAGGCCCCACTCGAACCGCGACCGCATCCGGTCCTCGAAGCCGGCCAGCTGCTTGGGCGGCACGTCGGAGGTGATGACGACCTGCTTGTTCGCGTTGTGCAGGGTGTTGAACGTGTGGAAGAACTCCTCCATCGTCTGTTCCTTGCCCTGCAGGAACTGGATGTCGTCGACCAGCAGCACGTCGACCTCGCGGTAGCGACGCTGGAACGCGCCGGCCTTTCCCTCGCCGATGGAGTTGATGAAGTCGTTGGTGAACTCCTCGGAGTTCACGTACCGCACGCGGATCCCCGGATAGAGGGAGAACGCGTAATGGCCGATCGCGTGCAGCAGGTGGGTCTTGCCCAGCCCGGAGTCGCCGTAGATGAACAGCGGGTTGTACGCCTTGGC
>JAEWQZ010000073.1 GCA_023460255.1 Actinomycetes bacterium | reverse complement strand
GGCCGCGCCTCGCCTTCGCGGGCGCGCACCTGGGCTGGGGCTTCCACGAGGACGGCGCCCGGTCCGGCCTGGCCGCCGCCGAGCGGCTCGGCGGGTCCTGGTGAGCCCGGTCATGACGGGCGCGGCGGCCGTCGAGACCCGGCAGGCTCCGGTGGCGACCATCACCCCTCCAGCGGTCCCGGCGCTGGTCGTCGGATCGGTCAGCCACACCCGGCGCACGCCCCTGGAGCACTCCTTCACCTACCGGCACTACACGTGGCTCGTCGACGTGGACGCCCTCCCCCGCTTCCGGGCACCGCTGGCGTGGCTCGCCCGGTTCGACGCCCGCGACCACCTCGACGGGGGGCGGCTGGGCGGCGGGATCCGCGGCGATGTCGAGCGGTTCTGCGCGGCGCGCGGCATCGCCCTCGCGCCCACCGACCGCGTGCTCATGCTCGCCCACGCGCGTGCCCTCGGGCACGTCTTCGACCCGATGACGGCCTTCTGGTGCCTGCGCGCCGACGGGACCGTCCGCGCCGTCGTCGTGGAGGTGCACAACACCTACGGCGGGCGCCACGCCTACCTCGTCGAGCCGGACGCCGCCGGGCGCGCCGTCGTCGACAAGGAGTTCTACGTCTCCCCCTTCAACCCCGTGGCGGGGACCTACCGGATGCGCCTCCTGCTCGACCCCGAGCAGGTGGCGGTGTCGATCCGGCTGCTGATCGACGGCTCCCCCGTCCTGGACGCCGGCGTCTCGGGATCCGTCCGGCCGGCCACCGGCCGCGCCGTCCTTTCCACAGCCCTGCGGCACGCCGTCATGCCGTACCGGGTCACCGCCCTCATCCATGTGCACGGGATCTGGCTCTGGCTGCGAGGATTGCCCGTGATGCCCGGCTCGCGCCGCACCCGGGAGGTCTCATGACGACGCTCGACACGCCGCCCTGCCTCGCCCGGCCAGGGGCCCCTCCGGCCGCCCGACCGGACGCCCTGCCCGACGCCCGGCCCGACGCCCGCCCGTGCCTGCGGGCCCGCATCGCCCGCGCGCTCAGCGCCCGCATCGTGCGCCGGATCCCCGTCCGGGTGACCATGCCCGACGGGTCGGTGCTCGGCCGCCGGGACGCGTCGGGGGCACCCGACGACCTCCCGGTCATCCGCGTGGTGCGACCGCGGGCGTTCTTCGCCCGGCTGGGGCACGCGCCGAAGATCGGCTTCGGCGAGGCGTACATGGCCGGTGACTGGCGACCCGCGCCCGGCGTCGACCTCGGGGTCGCGCTGGCACCCTTCGCCGCGAGCATCGGCGACGCCGTGCCCGCCTGGATGCAGCGCCTGCGCGGGCTCGTCGAGGAGCGCCTGCCCGCCCACCAGCGCAACACCCTGCCCGGAGCGCGCCGCAACATCGAGGCGCACTACGACCTGTCGAACGACCTCTTCGCCGCCTTCCTCGACCCCTCGATGACATACAGCTCGGCCCTGTTCGACGACCGGCGCCCGCTCGCGGAGCAGGACCTCGAGGAGGCGCAGCTGCGCAAGGTCGACGCAGCGCTGGACGCGGCGGGGGTCGGGGCCGGCACGCGCCTGCTCGAGATCGGCACGGGCTGGGGCACGCTCGCGCTGCGCGCCGCCCGTCGCGGCGCGCACGTGACGACGCTGACGCTCTCGTCGGAGCAGGCGGAGCTCGCCCGCGAGGGGATCGCCGAGGCGGGCCTCGCCGACCACGTCGACGTCCGGCTCGAGGACTACCGGGAGGCCACCGGGACCTACGACGCCGTGGTCAGCATCGAGATGATCGAGGCGGTCGGCGACGAGTACTGGCCGACCTACTTCGCCGCGATCGACAGGCTCCTCGCCCCGGGCGGCACCGCCGTCGTGCAGGCCATCCTCATGAGCCACACCAGGTACCTGGCCACGCGCCGCTCGTTCAGCTGGATCCAGAAGCACATCTTCCCGGGCGGGATCATCCCCTCGTTGGTCGGCATCGAGCAGGCGCTCGAGCCCACGGCCCTGCGCATCGTCGACGCGCGGCACTTCGGCGCCTCCTACGCCGAGACCCTGCGCCGGTGGCGCAGGCGGTTCGGGGAGCACTGGCCCGACATCACGCGGCTCGGCTTCGACGAGACGTTCCGCCGGATGTGGGAGTTCTACCTGGCCTACAGCGAGTCCGGCTTCGCCACCGGCTACCTCGACGTGGCCCAGCTCCGGCTGCGGCGGGTGGGCGCATGAGCCCCGCGCCCGGAGGGCGGCGCGTGTGGGTGGTGGGCGCCTCCAGCGGGATCGGCGCGGCCCTGGCCCGCGAGCTCGTGGCCCGGGGCGCCCGGGTGGCGATCACCGCCCGCCGGGCCGACCGCCTCGCCGAGGTGGCCGGGGGCCGGATGGTCGTCGCACCCGCCGACGCGACCGAGCCCGGTGCGCTCCGGGACGCAGCGGCAGTGGTCACGGCTGGCCTGGGCGGGCCGCCGGACGTCGTCGTGTGGTCCACGGGTTACTGGCGCCAGACCGACGCCCGCCGGTGGGACGCCGCCGAGTTCGCCCGCCACGTGGAGGTGAACCTGCTCGGGCTCAGCACGCTGCTCGACGTGGTGCTCCCCGCCATGGTGCAGCGCCGATCCGGCCACCTCGTCGGCATCGCGTCGGTCGCGGGCTACCGCGGGCTGCCGGGCGCCGAGGCGTACGGCACCACCAAGGCCGCCCAGCTGGCCCTCCTGGAGTCCCTGCGGTCCAGCCTGCGCCGCAGCGGCGTCCGGGTGACCACCGTGGCCCCGGGATTCGTGCGCACGGAGATGACCGCCGTGAACACGTTCCCGATGCCGTTCCTCATCGACGCCGACAGAGCTGCGCGAGCCATCGCGGACGGGCTGGAGCGAGGCCGGGCCGAGATCGTGTTCCCCTGGCCGATGGCTGTCCTGGCCAAGGTCGCCCGCCTGGTCCCGGTCCGCGCCTGGGCCGCGCTGACCGCCCCCCGCGGTGGAGGCACGCCACCCGCGGACGGGTGAGAGGCTGAGGTGACCGATCCGAACTCCCCAGGAGGCCACGCATGACTGAGCGCTCCCGTCAGGTGCCCATCCGCTTCCAGGTCGAGGTCCCGCCCGACGCCGAGGCCGGGGTGCCTGCGGAGTTCGCGAACATCTGGCACACCCGCACGTCGTTCGTCCTCGACTTCGCCGTGCCCAAGGGCCCGCCGCAGGTGGTCGACGACGACGCGGGCCGGCACGCCGTCGTCACCGCGAAGGTCGTGACCCGCGTGCGGATCCCCCCGCAGCAGGCGTTCGAGATCGCCCGTGCCCTCACCCAGCAGCTCGACATGTGGGAGAAGGAGACGGGAGCCGCCCGGCCCGACGTCCCGCCGGCCGGCTGACGCCGGTCAGCGGAAGACGAGGCCCGGCACGGCGAACGCCCAGGGCGCGAAGGCGAGCACCGCGCCGACCCAGCACCAGACGAGGCCCCCGCGCCGCTCACGGGCCAGGGCCCCGACCAGCCAGACGATGAGCGCCCCGATCGCCGACAACCCCGGGACGACGGTGACGGTCATGGCGTCCGGGCAGTCGAGGATCGCCCCGCCGACGGGGCACGTGTCCAGCTCGGTCGGCAGGTACCAGGCGATGAGCACGTCACCGACGGCGGCGACCGCGAGCAGCAGAGCGGAGACCACCTGCTGCACCACCGTGGAGCGGCGCGAGCGGACGGGCAGCGCGACGTCGTCGGCGCCCGGGGATGCCGGGGAGGCCGGGGAGGCCGGGGAGGCGGTCAGCATGGCCTCAGCGTGGCAGGGCGACACGGCCCGGATCGCCCCGTTTCGGACAGTGACCGGGAATATCACCCGGCAGATCACCCGCCCGGACCAGGCTCACCACCACCGCACGGGCAGCGTGACGAGGAGCCACGGCAATGCCGCGAGCACGACGGCGACCCAGCACCAGGCGGCGCCCTGACCCCGGTCACGACGGACGTCGCCGACCATCCACACGACGAGCGCGACGAGCGCGATCCCCACGGTGCCCGCGGCCACCCCCAGGCCGGGGCCGCAGAGCCGGTCGACGCAGGTCGAGGTGCGCACGGGCAGCAGCAGCGCGACGGCGAGGTCGCCCGCGAACACGGTCAGCAGGATGACGCCGCTGACCAGCGCCGCGGCGCGGCCGCTGCGCGGCTCACGACCGCGGCCCGCACGACCACGACCCGGTTCACGCCCCCGGCTCGGCGGCCCGTCGAGCACGTCGGACCATGCCTCGGGCGCCCGCCCGCTCCCCGCGGGTCGCGTCCCGCCGTCGACGGACATCAGCGTCGCAGGAAACGCTCCATGCCCGGGGGGAGCGCCCCGGGCGGCGGCGCCGCCTCGTCCGCCGGGGGTGCCC
>JAEWQZ010000072.1 GCA_023460255.1 Actinomycetes bacterium | reverse complement strand
GAGGCGCGTCGGGGCGTCGGGGCGCGCCCGCGTGGCGGTGGCGGTCATCGGTGCTCCTCGGGACGGGCGGCCCGGGGTCGGCCGCCACTGCCCCACCGATCGACCGACCCGGTCCGGAACTGACCGGTTCGCCCGGGTGAGTCTCAGACGGTGAACGCGGCGACGCGGCCGCGCAGCTCCTCGGACATCCGCGCGAGCTCGTCGACGGCCGTCTGCATCTGGCCGACGACCTGCGACGCCGACGCCGCTGCCGTCGCGACGCCCGTGACGTTCGCGGCGATCTCCCCGGCGCCCGTGGCGGCCTCGGCGACCCCACGCGACATCTCGTTGGTCGTGGCCGTCTGCTCCTCCACCGCCGAGGCGATCGTCATCTGGTAGTCGTTGATCGTCGCGATGATCTGACCGATCTGCGCGATCGCCGCCACCGCACCATCGGTGTCGGCCTGGATCGCCTCCACCCGACGCGCGATGTCCTCCGTCGCCTTCGCCGTCTCCTGCGCCAGGTCCTTGACCTCCCCCGCCACCACCGCGAACCCCTTACCCGCCTCACCCGCACGCGCCGCCTCGATCGTCGCGTTCAACGCCAACAGGTTCGTCTGCTCCGCGATCGTGGTGATCACCTTGACCACGTCACCGATCTCCCGCGAGCTCGCCCCCAGCCGCGCCACCTGCTCGTTCGTCGTCGCCGCCACACCCGTGGCCTGCTCGGCGACCTTCGCCGCCTCGTGCGCGTTCTGCGCGATCTCCCGGATCGAGGCACCCATCTGCTCCGCACCCGCAGCCACCGCCTGCACGTTCCGCGACACCTGCTCAGCCGCAGCCGCCACCACACCCGCCTGCGCCGACGTCTCCTCCGCACCCGCAGCCACCTGCGAACCCGCCGCCGACAACTCCTCCGCCGCCGACGCCACCGCGGAGCTGGTGTCGTTGACCTCGACGAGCGTCTCGCGCATGGAGCGCTGCGCGACGACGAGGGCGTCAGCCATCCGGCCCACCTCGTCGGCCGAGCCGACGTGCGCCTCGGCCGTGAGGTCACCCTCGGCCATCGCCTCGACGCTCGCCTGCACCGCGACGACCGAGCGGCGGATGCCGCGGGCCACGAACCAGCCGATGACAGCCGTCACGAGGGCCACGCCGCCCAGCAGGAAGGTCATCGTGCTCTGCGCGGCGGCGCCCTCCTCCGCCGAGTGCTCGGCGACGCCCGCCGTGTAGGCGACGATGTCCGCGGCCACGACGTCCAGCGCGTCGACGTAGGTGTCCTTCACCGGCTCGGCGGCCGACAGGAGGATCCGCTCGTAGGCCTCGCGGTCGTCCTCGAGCGCCGCCGGGATCAGCCGCGAGTCGCGCACGGAGCGCCACTGCGCCCAGCCGTCGACGAACGTCGGCCACTGGGCCGGCTGCTCGGCGCCGATCGCCGCCTCGAAGGCCTCCATCGCGCCCGCCACCTCGGCGTCGTTGGCGTCCTGCTCCGACAGCCACATCTGCTTGTCCGCGTCGGTCTCGGCGGCCGCGACCTGCGCGACGATCATCCGGGCCTTGAGCTGGCCCTGGTGCACCGTCTGCAGCGGCGCGGAGATCTGCGCCTGGATCATCGCGAGCTGCTCGGTGTTCGCCGCGAGGCTGCGCATCGTGACCACTGCGACCCCGCCGCTGACCACCGCACCGACGACGAAGACCGCGACGATCCCGAGGATCGTGGTGCGTACCGAGCGCGGGGCGAGCCGGCGACGCCGGGCGCTGCCGGCGGGCGGCTCGACGGATCCGGGACCGGGCGTGACGCGCTCGGCACCGGACGCCGTCCGCTGGGTGGGCACTGTCGCGAGATCGGCTCGCGTGGTGTGGATGGTGGACACGGCTTCCTCCGTCGGTGGTCGTCAGCCGGACCATCGGCTCACGGGGCCCCGCGATGACCCGTTCGCGAGGTGATGTTGCGGACCCGGGCCGCATCAGGGCGGGCGGACGTGCACGGACCGGCCGCGCCTGGTTGTGAGCCCGTGGCGCGACCGGTCCGGGTCGGTGGGACGTCGTCCGTGGGACGACGTCGGCGGGTGTCGGACGGTGAAGGTCAGGAGGTGAAGGTCAGAAGGTGAAGGTGGCGACGCGGGCGCGCAGCTCCTCCGACATCGCGGCGAGGTCGCCGATCGACCGCTCGATCTCCGCGAGCACCTCGCTCGACGAGGCGGCCTGCGTGGCGACGGCGGTGATCGTGCCGGCGATCTCCATCGAGCCCGTCGCCGCCTCCGTGACGGAGCGCGCGATCTCGTTGGTCGTCGCCGTCTGCTGCTCCACCGCCGACGCGATGGTCAGCTGCAACGCGTTGACCTGCGCGACGATGTCCCCGATGCGGGCGATCGCGGCGACCGCCCCCGACGTGTCCGCCTGGATGGCGGCCACGCGCCGGGCGATGTCCTCCGTGGCGGTGGCCGTCTCCCGGGCCAGCTCCTTGACCTCGCCCGCGACGACGGCGAAGCCCCGTCCCGCCTCGCCCGCGCGGGCCGCCTCGATCGTCGCGTTCAGCGCCAGCAGGTTCGTCTGCTCGGCGATGCCGGTGATCACCTTCACCACGTCACCGATCTCCTGGCTCGACGTGCCCAGGCGGGAGACCTGCTCGTTCGTCGCGGCCGCGACCACCGTCGCCTCCTCGGCCACCCGTGCGGCCTCCTGGGCGCTGCGCGCGATCTCCCGGATCGAGCCGCCCATCTCCTCGGCCCCGGCGGCGACGGCCTGGACGTTGCGGCTCACCTCCTCCGCCGCAGCCGCGACGACGGCGGCCTGCGTGGAGGTCTCCTCCGCACCCGCCGCGACCTGCCCACCCGCGGCGGACATCTGCACCGACGCCGCCGCGATCGTGCCCGACGCCTCCGCGACCTGCGCGAGCGTGCCCCGCAGCGCCCGCTGGGCCGCCGTCAGGCCGTGCGCCATCCGGCCCAGCTCGTCGGCGCCGGTGACGTCGGTGGCGACCGTGAGGTCGCCCGCCGCCAGGCCGGCGACCGTGCGCTCGACGGCGCGGACCGTGCCGGCGATCTGGCGGGTCACGACCAGCGCCAGCCCGACGCCGAGGAGGACGCCGACGGCCGCCAGGCCGACGACGCGCCACTGCGTGGACCCGGCCAGTGCCTGGCCCTGGGCGTCCAGCAGCGCGGCGCGGCTGGACAGCTCCTGCGCCTCGGCCGAGAACGCGTCGAGCGCCTGCTCGGCGTAGGGGTAGACCGACTGCTCGTAGCTCGCGGCGAGCGCGCTGGGGTTGCCCCTCTCGACGTCGGGCACGAACCGGCTCTCGAACGCCGAGTGGAACGCGACGGCGAAGCTCAGGCCGAGCTGGACGCGCGCGGGGTCGACGGCGCTCTCGCCGTACTGCGCCACGAGCTCCTCCAGGTGGGCCATCTCCTCGGCGACCGCGGCGGCGATGGCGGGGCGGTCCTGCTCGGCCACGAACGCGTAGGAGTTCACCAGGACCCGGCTGTCCTGCATCGCGCGCTGGATCTGGTCGAGCAGGATCAGCGGCTCCACGACCGTCGCGTTCGTCTCCTGCTGGCCCGCGCTGAGCGAGCGGCTGCTAAGCACGGCGAAGCCGCCCTGGAGCACCGCGACGAAGGCGAGCACGCCGAGGGCGACGCCCAGCTTGAGGCCGAGCGGCCGGTCGGCGAGCCAGGCCCGAAGGCCCCTGCGGGTCGGCGCGTCCACCGGCACGGCGAGCTCCTCGCCCGACGGCGTGGGCGTGCCACGCCGCCGCAGCCGGCCCGCGAGCCCGCTCGCGCGTCCGCCCACACCGGCAACGAACCCGGCCGCGAACCCGGCTGCACGGCGGGACAGCCCGGCGAGACGACCATCCCGGAGGACGACGGCGACGTCAGCGGCGGCGACGTCAGCGGCGGCGACGTCGCCGGCCTCGTCGGTCGTGCGGGCTGTCGTCCCGGTGGACATCTGCGACTCCTTCGGTGCTTCGGTGCGCGGGGGCGCGGTGGCGGGACGGGCCCGCCGTCAGGCGGCCACCGCCCGCTCGACGTCGAGGGCGAGCAGCAGGCGGTCCGGCAGCTTGTAGGCGCCGCGCACCAGGCGCCGCAGCTCGGGCGCGAGCGTCGGCGGGGGGGCCTCGAACGTGTCGTCGGACACCTCGATGACGTCGCCCACCTGGTCGACGAGCAGGCTCAGCGGCTCGTCGCCGACCTGGACGACGACCATCATCGGCTCGGCGTCGGCCGCCAGCGGCGGCAGACCGAGGCACACCCGCAGGTCGATCGCGAGCACGACCTGCCCGCGCAGGTTGACCAGTCCCGCGCTCGCGGGCGGCCCGAGCGGGACGGGCGTGCGCGGCTGGTCGCGCAGCGCCTCCTGCACGCAGGTCACGTCGATCGCGTACGACTGACCGTCCACCACGAAGGTCGCCAGCTGGCTGCCCATCTCAGACCCCCACCAGCTCCCCCGACGGCGCGTCCGCCCCGTCGTGCTCGTCGTCGAAGAAGCGCGGGTCCGCGGCCAGGAGCACCTCGCGCACGTCCAGCAGCTCCGTCGTGCGGTCCTTGAGCACCGTCGAGCCGAGCAGGCCGGACCCGCCCAGCTCCGAGCGGGTCGACCTGTCGTCCTCGACGATGTCGACGATGTCCGCCACGACGAGGGCCACGCTGCGCTCGCCGCGCGTGGCGACGACGACGGTGAGCTCGTCCGCGGGTCCGTCGTCGACGACGCCGAGGAGGTGCGCGAGGCGCACGAGCGGCGTGATCGCGCCCCGGTACTGCACGGCCTCGCGTCCGCCGACGATCTCGACCAGCGCCGCCGGCAGCTTCTCCAGACGGGTGACGGCGTCGAGCGGCAGTGCCACGCGGCGTCCCTCGCCCACCCCGACGACGAGCATCTGGTCCGACGCGGCAGCCACCCCGACCGCCGCGTCGGACCTGACGTCGGCGATCTCGCTCTCCACCACCATCGCGCGCCGGACCAGCCCCGGCACGTCGAGGATCAGGGAGACGGCACCGTCACCCAGCAGGGTCGCGCCGGCGTAGACGCCGACGGCCTTGAGCTGGGCGGCCAGGGGCTTGACGACGATCTCCTCGCTGTCGAGCACCGTGTCCACGACGAGGCCGAAGCGCGCGTCGTCCGTCTGGAGCACCGCGACCACCACACCGGCGTCGGCCGGCCGGGGCTCGGTGCCGAGCACCTCGCGCAGGTCCACCAGCGGCAGGAGGTCCCCGCGCAGGCGGTACACCGGCGCGCTGTGCACGCGCTCGACGGCGGTCGCCGGGTCCTCGATCGCGACCAGCTCGAGCAGGCTCGACTGGGCGACCGCGTAGGTCTGGCCGGCGCAGCCGACGAGCACGGCGGGCATGATCGCCAGGGTCAGCGGGATGCGCAGGCGCCACGTGGTGCCGCGCCCGACGGTGGACTCGACGTCGACGGTCCCGCCGATCGCCTCGATCCGCGTGCGCACGACGTCCATCCCGACGCCGCGGCCGGAGACGTTGGTCACCGAGGACGCCGTCGAGAACCCGGGCAGGAACAGCAGCCGGAGGATCTCCGCGGGCGACATCGCCGCGATCTGCTCGGCGGTGCGCAGACCCTTGCGGACGGCTGTCGCGCCGATCCGGTCCGGGTTGATGCCGGCGCCGTCGTCGGACACCTCGACGACCACCTGGCCGCCCGCGTGGTAGGCGCGCAGGCCGAGGACGCCGACGGCGGGCTTGCCGTTCGTGGTGCGGAAGGCGGGCGGCTCGATGCCGTGGTCGACGGCGTTGCGCACGAGGTGGGTCAGCGGGTCCTTGATCGCCTCGAGCAGGCTGCGGTCGAGCTCGGTGTCGCCGCCGGACATCTCCAGGCGGACCTGCCGGCCGCAGGACGCCGCGAGGTCGCGGACCATCCGCGGCACCTTGCCCCACAGGTGGTCGATGGGCTGCATGCGCGTCTTCATGACGCCCTCCTGCAGCTCCGCGGCGACCAGGCTGAGGCGCTGGGACGCCCGGACGAGGTCGAGGCGCGCGTCCTGCTCGGCGAGGCGGGCGATCGCGTTGCGCGCCAGGACCAGTTCGCTGACCTGCCGCATCAGCGCGTCGAGCACGGCGATGTCGACGCGGATCGCCGACTCCGCGGCGCCGCGGCCGAGGCCGGGCTCGGGTGCGGGGGCGGTCGCCGGGGTCGCAGCGGCCGGGGTCTTGGG
>JAEWQZ010000071.1 GCA_023460255.1 Actinomycetes bacterium | reverse complement strand
GAACGAGCTGGACGCTGCCCTACCGTGGCGAGGACCAAGATCAACACAAGGAGATGCCACATGAGATCGCACCGCGTCCTCTCAGCCGTCGCTGCCGCGCTCGTCCTGCTCACCGCCGGATGCAGCGATGACGACACCGCCGACACCGGCTCGGCCGAAGAGGCCCCCGCCGAGGAGACCGACGCCGACGATGACGCCGGGGCGCAGGACGCCCCCGCCGACGACTCCAGCGACACCACGACCGCTGCGGGACCCGTCGACGTGTGTGCCCTGTTCACCGCCGACGACTTCACTGCCGTGTTCGGCGTCGCGGCGGATGCCCCCGGTGCGCCGGTGGAGCCGCAGGGGTCGCTGCTCGGGGGCTGCTCGTACATGGGCCCGGACGGCCAGGCCGCGATGATCCAGGCGCGTCCCGCGACGGAATGGGAGGGCACCGTCGAGATGTACGGCGGCGCACCTGCCGCCGGCGCCTCGATGGACACCACGTTCGAGGCCTCGATCGGGCTCCTCGCCGCCTTCGACGGTCAGCCGTGGTTCGCGCACATCATGTCCAGCCTCGAGCCAGGTTCCTGGGACGAGGCCACGAGCGTCGCCGTCGCGGAAGCCATCGCAGCGAAGCTCTGAGCCTTCCGTAGAGTGCTGGGGTGACCGATCGCGTCGTCGGGGTCGACGTCGCCCGGGGGCTGGCCGTCCTCGGGATGCTCGTCGCCCACGTCGGCCCGGACGACGCCGCGCGCCTGCCGAACGGCAGCAGCTGGCTCGAGGCGTTCGACGGGCGCTCGGCCGCAGGCTTCGCCCTGCTCGCGGGCGTCTCGGCGGCCCTCCTGAGCCGCTCGGCGACGGGGATGCGCCGCGCCCGGGTGCGGATCCTGGCGCGGGCCGCGTGCCTGCTGCCGCTCGGCTTCGCGCTCGGTGCGCTCGGCACGCCGGTGATCGTCATCCTGCCCGCGTACGCCGTGATGTTCGCCATGCTCACGGTGGCGCTCGCGTGGCGTCCCCGGACGCTGCTGCTGACGGCCGCTGGGGTGCTCCTGGTGGCGCCACCGCTCGTCCTCTGGCTCCGCGACCACGTGACGGGCGCCGGACCCCTGGGCGCCCTGTGGTCCCAGTACTACCCGCCGCTGGTGTGGATCGCGTACCTCCTGGTGGGGCTCGCCGTGGGGCGGGGGCTGGCCGAGCCGACGACGCCGCGCCGCCTGCTCACCTGGGGCGCCGCCGCCGCCGCGACCGGGCACCTCGTCAACGCCGTGGCGATGCGCGCACTCGCCCCGGAGCACACGTTCCGCCGCGCGCTGCTCACCACCGACCCGCACAGCGACTCCGGGGTCGAGGTGCTGGCCAACGCCGGCGTCGCCTGCGTCGTGCTCGCCCTGTGCCTGGTGGCCGGGCAGCGGGTCCCACGGGCGGTCCTCCCGCTCGCCGCCACGGGGGCACTCGCGCTGACGGCCTACTCCGGGCAGGTCGTCGCCATCGCCGTCGCCGGCCGGGGCGTGGTGTTCGACCCGAGCACCGGCGTGTGCCTGGCCTTCCTCGCCGGCACGCTCGTGATCGCGACAGCGTGGCGCCTCGCCCTCGGCCGCGGCCCGCTGGAACGGCTGCTGCACGCGGTCTCGACGGCGGTGGCCGACGCCCTCGCCCCACAGGAGGAGGCGCTCACACCCGCGCGATGAGCTCCCCGTGCACGACCGCGAACCAGGCGTCGGGCGCCTCGCCCCACTCGAGCCACGCGTCGTGCAGGGACTCCAGCAGCACGTCGTCGGCGAGCCGGTAGGCGATGGCCTGCCGCGCGAAGTCCGAGTGCACCGTCCGCTCGGCCCACAACCCGGCCCACCAGCGGCGTTCCTCGGAGGTGGCGAAGCACCACACGTCGGCACCGGGAGTGACGTCCGTGAAGCCCGCCGCGAGCGCCCAGGACAGCAGGTGCCGGCCCGCGTGGCACTCGGCGCGGTTCGCCTGCGTCACGTCGCGGTAGAGGTGGAGCCACTCCTCCATGCCGGGGGGCTCGGGGTGCCACGTGAACGCCCCGAAGTCGGCGTCGCGCACCGCGACGATCCCACCCGGCCTCGCCACGCGGCGCATCTCCCGCAGCGCCGCGACGGGATCCGTCAGGTGCTGGAGCACCTGGTGCGCGTGCACGACGTCGAAGGAGTCGTCCGGCAGGTCGAGGTGGTACACGTCGCCGACGGCGAGCTCCACGTCCACGCCGGCCTCGACGACGCGCTCGCGGGCACCCTCCAGGACCTCGCCCGACGCGTCGATGCCCAGGACCCGACCTGGCGCGACGCGCCGGGCGAGGTCGATGGTCAGCGTGCCGGGCCCACAGCCGATGTCGAGCAGGGACATGCCCGGGCGCAGCAGCGGCTCGAGGTAGGCCGCGGAGTTCGCGACCGTCCGCCAGGTGTGCGACCGCAGGACCGACGGGTGGTGGCCGTGGGTGTAGACGTCAGGCATGGGCACAGTCACCCATCCGCCGACCACCCGTATCAAGGGCCAAGACCGTTCGTCTCGTCTGATGACCATGCTGGGGCCTGACGAGGGCACCGTCCGGTCAGGACGCGCCGAGGACCTGCCGGACGCCGTCGTTCGCGAGGCGGTCGGCGCGCTCGTTGCCGGGGTCGCCCGCGTGCCCCTTGACCCAGTGCCAGCTCACCTCGTGGCGCGCGAGCTCGGCGTCGAGCGCGCGCCACAGGTCGGCGTTCTTCACCGGCTGCTTCGCGGACGTCAGCCAGCCGTTGCGCTGCCAGCCGGCCAACCACCGGGTGATCCCGTGCATGACGTACGTGGAGTCCACGTGCAGGCGCACGGTGCACGGCCGGTTGAGGGCGCGCAGGCCCTCGATCACCGCCGTGAGCTCCATGCGGTTGTTCGTGGTCACCGCCTCCCCGCCGCACAGGTCCCGCTCGTGCCCGCCGAAGCGGAGGAACGCGCCCCAGCCGCCCGGCCCGGGGTTGCCCTTGCACGCGCCGTCGGTCCACATCTCGACGACCGTCGCACCGCTCACGGGAAGAGCACCCGCCTCTCCCAGTCGCGGTCGGTGCGCACGTACACCAGGCGCACATGGGCACGATCCGTGCGTCCCTGCCAGAACTCCACCTCGGCCGGGACGACCCGGTACACCGTCCACGTCGGCAGCACCAGCCCCGGGTCGTCGGCCAGGCGACGCTCCGCCGCCTCGAGCGCCGCGACCACCTCCCCCGGCTCGGCGACCTGCCCCGGCCTCGCGGCGAGGGCGGCGGCGCGGGACGCGACGGACCGGCTACGGAAGTCCTCCGCGCTCACCTCGGGGGCGCACGGCGCGGCGTTGCCCGTGATGCGCACCTGGCGCCCGAGCGGCTGCCACCAGAACGTCAGGGCCACGGCGTCGTCGCGCTCGATCGCCTGGGCCTTGGCGCTGCGACCGTCGGTCGCGAACTCCCACGCGCCATCCCGGACGTCCTTGCACAGCAGCACGCGCGCCGTGGGCCCAGCGGTGGACAGGGTCATCGCGTGCGGCTCCGGGACGCCCGCCGCCACGGCGTCGGCGAACCAGCGCAGGAACTGCTCCACGGGGTCCCCGGCGGCGGCGGTCACGTCGAACGGCGGGAGCGGGCCGGCGAGGGCCGGCAGGTCTCGGAGCGTCTGGCGCAGCGTCACGGCCGGAACACTACTGCGAGGATGTCGGCGATGACCGCGACGCTGCAGCCCCCGACACCCGACCCCGACGCCCTCTACGACGCCTTCGTCGAGTGGGCCTCGGGCGAAGGGTTCACGCTCTACCCCGCCCAGGACGAGGCAGTCGTCGAGCTGGTCAGCGGCTCGCACGTGATCCTGTCCACCCCGACCGGCAGCGGGAAGTCGCTGGTGGCCGTCGCCGCGCACCTGGCAGCGATGGCGCGCGGCACCCGCAGCTTCTACACCGCGCCGATCAAGGCCCTGGTCAACGAGAAGTTCTTCGACCTGGCACGCATCTTCGGGGCCGAGAACGTCGGCCTGATGACCGGGGACTCCGCCGTGAACCCCACCGCTCCGATCATCTGCTGCACGGCCGAGATCCTGGCCAACATCGCGCTGCGCACCGGTGGTCTCCCGCCCGGGCACCCCGACGACCCCGCCGTCCCGGGCGCCGACGACATCGGCTTCGTCGTCATGGACGAGTTCCACTTCTACGCCGAGCCGCAGCGGGGCTGGGCGTGGCAGGTCCCCCTGCTCGAGCTGGCGGGCACCCAGTTCCTGCTCATGTCGGCCACGCTCGGTGACGTGTCGTTCTTCGTCGAGGACCTGCGCCGGCGTACCGGCCGTGAGGTCGCCGCGGTGACCGGCACGCAGCGCCCCGTCCCGCTGACCTACACCTACGCCGTCGACCCCGTGCACGAGGTCGTCGAGCGGCTGGTCGCCGACGGGCGGGCGCCGGTGTACCTCGTGCACTTCACCCAGCGCGACGCCGTCGAGCGGGCCCAGGCCCTGACCTCCACCCCCGTCGCGACGCGTCAGGCGCGCGACGCGATCGCGGCCGAGCTCGCGGCGTTCCGGTTCGGGCGGGGGTTCGGCACCACGCTGCGGCGCCTCCTGCTGCACGGCGTCGGGGTGCACCACGCGGGCATGCTGCCCCGCTACCGGCGCCTGGTCGAGCGGCTCACCCAGCAGGGCCTGCTCACGGTCGTGTGCGGCACCGACACGCTGGGAGTGGGCATCAACGTGCCGATCCGCACGGTGGTCCTCACGTCGCTGGTCAAGTACGACGGCATCCGGATGCGCCACCTGACCGCGCGCGAGTTCCACCAGGTCGCCGGCCGCGCCGGGCGGGCCGGGTTCGACACCGCCGGCGACGTCGTCGTGCTGGCGCCCGAGCACGTCATCGAGAACCGCCGGGCCCTCGCACGCGCCGGGGACGACCCGAAGAAGCTGCGCAAGATCGTCCGGAAGTCCGCCCCGGCGGGCCACGTGAACTGGACGGAGAGCACGTTCGAACGGCTCCGGGACGCGCCGCCCGAGCCGCTGACCTCGCAGTTCTCGGTGAACCACGCGATGGTGCTCAACGTCCTCGCGCGACCCGTCGGCGACCCCGTCGAGACGATGACGCGTCTGCTCACCGACAACCACGAGTCCCCCGCCGCCCGGGGACGCCACGTGCGCCAGGCGGTGCGGGTGTACCTGTCGCTGCGCGAGTCCGGCGTGATCGAGCGGGTGCGCCGCGCCGACGGACGCTGGACCGTGCGGCTGACGATGTCCCTGCCCGAGGAGTTCGCGCTCAACCAGCCCTTGTCGCCCTTCGCGTACGCCGCGCTCGACATGCTCGACCCCGCCGACCCGGGCTACGCGCTCGACGTCGTCTCCGTCGTCGAGTCCACCCTCGACGACCCCCGCGCGGTGCTCGTGGCGCAGGAGAAGCGGGCCCGCGGGGAGGCGGTCGCGGCGATGAAGGCGGAGGGCTACGACTACGACGAGCGCATGGCCGCACTCGACGACGTGACCTACCCGAGGCCTCTCGCCGAGGCGATCGAGGGCGCGTTCACCGTCTACCGGCGCACCAACCCGTGGGTCTCCGACCACCTCCCCTCGCCGAAGTCGGTGGTGCGCGACATGGTCGAGCGGGCCGCGACGTTCACGGAGTACGTGTCGCAGTACGGCCTGGAGCGGGCGGAGGGCGTGCTCCTGCGCTACCTGGCGGACGCCCACCGCGCCCTGCGGCAGACCGTGCCCCCCGAGCGCCGCGACGAGGCCCTGGAGGACCTCGTGGAGTGGCTCGGCGAGGTCGTCCGCGGCGTCGACGCGAGCCTCGTCGACGAGTGGGAACGCATGCAGGGTGTCGCCACCGCGGGCGCGCCCGAAGCCGAGTCCGCTCCCCCGCGCCTGACCGGCAACGCCCGCGCGTTCCGGGTCATGGTCCGCAACGCGATGTTCCGGCGGGTCGCGCTGGCCGCGCGGGAGGACTGGACGGGCCTGGGGGCCCTCGGCGACGTCGACGCGGACGGGCGGCCCTGGACCGCGGACCGGTGGCACGCGGCGCTGGACCCCTTCTTCGACGAGCACGACGAGATGGGGACCGGCCCCGATGCACGCGGACCTTCCCTGCTCGTCCTCACGGAGGGCGGGCCCGGCACCCCGCCGGGACCCGGGCGCTGGGCCGTCCGGCAGCTGCTCGACGACCCCGTCGGCGACCACGACTGGCGGATCGACGCCGAGGTCGACCTGGCCGCGAGCGACGAGGCGGGCGAGCCGGTCCTGGTCGTGACGGCCGCCGG
>JAEWQZ010000070.1 GCA_023460255.1 Actinomycetes bacterium | reverse complement strand
TGTCAACGACGGCCGAAAACGAACCCCCTGGCGTCGGGTGAAGATGGACCCCTCTTGTGGTGTGGTCAGTCGGTCGTGGCCGCTGGTGGGCGGCCGAGGTCTCGGTTCTTGAGCCGGTAGGAGTCGCCTTTGAGGGCGATGACGTCGGCGTGGTGGACGAGGCGGTCGATCATCGCGGCGGCGACGGTGTCATCGCCGAAGACCTCGCCCCAGCGTCCGAAGGGCTTGTTCGAGGTCACGATCAGCGAGGCGCGTTCGTAGCGGGCTGAGACGAGCTGGAAGAACAGGTTCGCGGCTTCGGGTTCGAAGGGGATGTAGCCGACCTCGTCGATGACCAGCAGGGGGTAGCGGCCCAGGCGGCGCAACTCGTCCTGCAGGCGCCCGTCGTGGTGAGCGGTCGCGAGGCGGTCGACCCACTCGGCGGCGGTGGCGAACAGGACCCGGTGACCGGCTTGGCAGGCGCGGATCGCGATCCCGGTTGCCAGGTGGGTCTTGCCGGTGCCGGGCGGGCCGATCAGGACGACGTTCTCCCGGCCGGCGATGAAGTCCAGGGTGCCGAGGTGGGCGATCTGCTCGCGGCGCAGGCCGCGGGCGTGGTCGTAGTCGAACTCCTCCAGGGACTTGCGGGCCGGGAAGCGGGCGGCGCGGATCCGGCCTTCGCCGCCGTGGGCCTCGCGGGCGGCGACCTCGCGGCCCAGGACCGCGGCGAGGAACTCTTCGTGGGTCCAGGACTCGGTGCGGGCGCGGTCGGCGAGCCGGTCGACGGCCTCACGCATCGTGGGGGCCTTCAGTGCCCGGGTCAGGAACGCGATCTCGGCGGTGACGTCCCGGGCCTTGGTGGTGGTGGCGGCCATCAGGCGACCTCCTCCAGCCCGAACGCGGCGTCGTAGGTGCCCAGGTCCCGCTGCTCGACCGCGCCGGCCTCCTGCGCCGGGGCCGGGCGCCTGTGGTGGGCGGCGGCCATCGCCAGTGCCGCGGCCCGGTGGGCGGGATCGGTGATCGTCTGGTGGTTCGCCCAGCACCGCTCGTGCCGCCCGACCAGGCGACCGCCCCAGGTGATCGTGACCGTGGTCAGGTCCGCGACGACGTCGACCTTGCGGCCGACCGCGACCGGGTCCACCGAGTAGTCGTTGGAGTCCAACCGGACGTAGTGGTCCCGCGGCAGCCGGGTCGTGGTCCGCCAGCCCAGGGCCGGGGTGACCGGCGGCAACGGGACCATCGCGGCGAGGTCGGTGGCCCACCGGTCGGCCGGCTTGCAGCCCAACGACCGGTGATGCCGGGAGTTGGCCTTGACCAGCCACTCGGTGAGCTGGGTGTTGAAGTCCGCGACGGAGGTGAAGGTGCGTCCGGGCAGGAACGAGGTCTCGAAGTAGCCGTTGGTGCGCTCGACCAGGCCCTTGGCCTCCGGGTCGCGCGGGCGGCACTGGTGCACCCCGACGCCCAGGATCCCGCGGAAGACCTCGAACTCCTCGGCGAGCTTGGGCTTGCCGCCCCGCCAGGACCCGACCGCGCCCTCGTTGTCCCAGACCAGCTCCCGGGGGACCGCGCCCATCTGCGTCAGCAGCTCCCAGTGCCCCAGGATCAGGTCCGGTGCCTGCCGGGAGGGGATCATCACCGCGAACAGCATCCGCGAGTAGCCAGCGCTCATCACCAGCACCGGCGGTGTCCCGACCTGCCCCGCCCCGAGCGGGATGTCCGCGGGCGGGAACCACAGGTCGCACTGCGCCCGATGGCCCGGGTCATAGGTCGTGCGCGTGGCCGGGTCCGGCGGCAGGTAGTAGGGGCGGATCTCCCGGACCCGGTCCTTCAGGACCGTGATCGACCGGGTCCACCCGATCCGCTCGGCGATCACCGTCGCCGGCATGTCCGGGGTCTTGTGCAGCAGCTCGCGGATCGCCGGCTCGACCGCGTCGACGATCGAGCCCTTCGGTGCCCGCACGTACTTCGGCGGCACGTCACGGGCCAACGCCCGCCGCACCGCGTTCCTCGAGACCCCCAGCCGGCGAGCGATCGCCTTGATCGCCATCCCCTCGACCCGGTGCAGCCTGCGGATCTCCGCCCAGTCCTCCACGGTCATCACCCTCCCCAGCGTGGCCGAGGGGGTCCGTTTTCAGCCGACGCTCAGGGGTCAGTTTTCCGGCGACGTCGACAGATGCCTTCGCACGCCCGGCAAGATGACGGCCCACGTCGGTACTGGTCCAGCGCTCTGCCACGCCAGACAACACTAGGCGGGGCGAACGTGAGCGCCGGGGCGCTGCTAGCCAAACCTCCCGAAGGACTCCGGTTCAACCGGAAGCACGTTCCGAGCGAGGCTCGCGAACCTGCCATCGTCGAAGCGTGAGTCTGTCCACGCGGACCAGTGGGCCAGGTCAAGCTCAGCCAGCGCGAGGCGGAGCCGCCGGTAGCGCGCCCAAGGCACGATGACCGCCACGACCTCCTCGGCACGCGTGAGCGTGATCGTTGCGCCTGCCGCGGCCTGCTCGACGAGCACCTCGAGATCCTCCTCGGCGACCTCGACGGGTACGGATCGGCACCCCGGCGCGGACGATGCTGCACGTGCCGCCTTCGACCCCGGCTACAGCCGGCTCACGACAGGGTGCGTGAAGGGAGGGGTCTGTGATTGCGGCGCGACGGTGACCGTCGAGTTCGAGGACCAGGCATGGACGCGGCAGCGACTCCTCCGGGGAACGACCGAGTGGGTCGCGAGCTTGGGCCGACGCAACGAGGTCGAGAACTACAACTCCGACCTCAGGCACCACCGAGGCAAGCTCGCGCGCGGCCACATGCGGGTCCTGGGCACGGCCGCGCACAGGTGCTTCTGACGTTCGCCCTCGTCGGTCTGAACGTCCGGTTCCTGCGCGACTGGCACCCGAAGCGGCTCCTCGCGGATCCGTGGATGACCTACCTCGCCGATACGTCTGACCCGGACTGGGGGAAGTCTCCCGCCCACCGCACGCGGACCCCGCGGAAGCTCTCTCCACGAGAATCGGGCAGCGGCCGGGAAGGCGCCCAAGCGCGAGTAGCGCCCCGCGCCCAGGACTCGACAGCACCACCCACCGCAGCCCGCCACCATTGCCGGCTGCTTGGCGTGCCCGACCAGCCCCGGCCCGCGGGGATCGTCCCGACGCGAGCGTCTCCTGCCAACGGGATCACCCGTCGTCCGCGACTGCGGCACCCGTCGGAGAGTCCCGGTCGCCAGGCGATCGGAAGTCTCCGACGCCCGCCGGAGAGCGTGCGGCCGGCATGCGAAAGGCCCCCGAGCCGAAGCTCCGGGGGCCTGACGACCAGTGCGCGAGGGGGGAGTTGAACCCCCACGCCCTTTCGGGCACACGGACCTGAACCGTGCGCGTCTGCCTATTCCGCCACTCGCGCGCGCCGCAGAAGGCTAGCACGCCACCCGCGCGCCCCGAGCCCGCGAGGCCGCTCCCGAGCCTCCCGCCGGTTACCATCGGGACCGGACCACGAGGCGGTCCGCCGCCGGTCTGCGCACGCACGTGGTGCGCGCCCACCCCCAGCGGGACGGCGGCGAGCGCCAGGCACGACGACGTCAGCGGGCCCCACCCGCCGGCCGGCGGGAGGAGGTGGCATGGGAGTCCTCGACAAGTTCGAGAAGGGCGTGGAGCGCGTCGTCAGCAGCGCGTTCGCCAAGGCGTTCAAGAGCGAGGTCAAGCCGGTCGAGCTCGCCTCCGCGCTGCGCCGGGAGATCGACGACCGCGCCGCCGTCGTCGGCCGGGACCGCACCGTCGTCCCGAACGAGTTCGTCATCGAGCTCTCGCCCATGGACCACGAGCAGGTCGTGGACTGGGGTGCCGAGCCCCTCGCCGACGAGCTCGCCGCGAACGTCACCGCCCACGCGACGGGCCAGCGCTACGCGTTCCTCGGTCCGGTCAGCGTGGCGTTCGTCGAGAGCGACGAGCTCGAGACCGGCCGGTTCCTCGTCCGCTCGGCGACGGTCCGCGGCGCCGTCGCGCCGGCGACGACAGTGGCCGCGAGCCAGCGGCACCCCCTCATCGACATCGACGGCCAGCGCTACCTGCTCACCGGCCCGGTGACCGTCATCGGCCGAGGCAGCGAGGCGGACATCGTCGTGGACGACCCCGGCGTCTCCCGCCGGCACCTGGAGATCCGCGTCACCCCGGACGGCGTGATCGCCACCGACCTGGGCTCCACCAACGGCACCTACGTCGAGGGCCACCACGTGCCCGCGGCAACGCTCGTCGACGGCAACACCGTGACGATCGGCCGTACCCGCATCCTCTTCTGGACGGGCGCCGACGACGACGAGGACCGGTGACCGCCCGGCATGAGTGAGCTGACCATCACCCTGCTGCGCCTGGGCTACCTGGTCCTCCTGTGGCTGTTCGTCGCGGCGGCGATCTCCGTCCTGCGCCGCGACCTGTACGGCACCCGCATCGTCAGCCGTCGCCTGCGCCGGCCAGGGCAGGCGTCGCGCGCGCCCGTCGGGGCACCGCCCCCCGCCGCCGCGGCGCCCGCCCCGATCCCGCGCCGTGAGGTCGTCCCGAAGCGCCTCGTCGTGACGACCGGACCGCTGCGCGGCACGACGGTCCCCCTCGGCAGCTCTGCCGTGCTCATCGGCCGCGCGCCGTCCTGCACCCTCGTGCTCGACGACGACTACTCGTCCTCGCGGCACGCGCGGATCTACCCGGAGGACGGGCGGTGGTTCGTCGAGGACCTCGGCTCCACCAACGGCACGTTCGTCGGCCGCGAGCGCATCACCGCACCCACCGCCGTCGGCATCGGCAGCCAGGTCAAGGTCGGTCAGTCCACCCTCGAGCTCCAGCGGTGAGGGGACCGTCGTGACCATCGCGCTGCGCTACGCCGCCCGCTCCGACGTCGGGCTGGTGCGGTCGAACAACCAGGACTCCGCGTACGCCGGGCCGCACCTGCTCGCGGTCGCCGACGGGATGGGCGGGCACGCCGGCGGCGACATCGCGTCGTCGGTGGCGGTCGCGCACCTGGCCCCGCTCGACGACGAGGCGCACGGCCCCGACGACGCCCTCGACGAGCTGGGTCGCGCCCTCACCGAGGCGCACGAGGAGCTGCTGGCCCTTGCCGAGGAGAACCCCGAGCTCGCCGGCCTCGGCACCACCGTGACGGCCCTGCTGCGCAGCGGCAACAAGCTCGCGATGGCGCACATCGGCGACTCGCGCGCGTACCTCCTGCGGGACGGGCAGCTGGCCCAGGTCACCACCGACCACTCGTTCGTCCAGCACCTCGTCAACACCGGCAAGCTGACGCCGGAGGAGGCCGAGCACCACCCGCAGCGGTCGGTGCTGCTGCGGGTGCTCGGCGACTTCGACATGGAGATCGTGCCCGACCTCTCGGTGCGCGAGGCCCGCGCGGGCGACCGCTGGCTCCTGTGCAGCGACGGGCTGTCCGGCGTCGTCAGCCACGAGACCATCGGCGACACCCTGCGCGAGGTGACCGACGCCGACGCGTGCGCGGACCACCTCGTCGAGCTCGCGCTGCGCGGCGGGGCGCCCGACAACGTCACGGTGGTCGTCGGCGACGTCGTCGAGGTCGACGCCCTGCCCGACGGCGCCGCGCCGGACACGAGCACCCACGTCGTCGGGGCCGCGGCGCTCGACCGGAACCGGCC
>JAEWQZ010000069.1 GCA_023460255.1 Actinomycetes bacterium | reverse complement strand
TACTGGACGTTCTGCGACGTCTTCGAGGAGCTCGACATCCCGACGTCGTTCTTCCACGGCGGCTTCGGGCTGCTCACGCACCGGCAGGTCGCCAAGCCGACCTACCACCTGTACGCGTTCATGGCCCGGATGGGGGCGCAGGTGCTCGCCCGCGGCGAGGACCACCTCGTGTGCGCCGACGACGACGGGCGGGTCACCGTCCTCGCCTGGCAGCCGGTCGGCGGGACCGCCGCCGGCGACGCCGGCGACCGGCACCACCTGGACCTGTCGCTGCCGTTGTCCGTCGCCGGCGCGGCCTGCGCCGACGGGACCGGCGTCTTCGTGCTGCGCGAGCGCGTGAACGAGACGGACGGCAACGCCTTCACCGCCTGGCGCGAGCTCGGCCGGCCGGCGTCGCCCACGGAGCGCGAGCTCGACGTGCTGCGCACGTGCGAGCGCCCCGCCGTCGAGCACTCCCGCCTGACCGTGGCGGACGGGCGGGTCGGCCTGCGGCTGGCGCTCGCGCGCCACGAGGTCACGTTCGTCGAGCTGCGCCCCGTCACCGAGACCCGCTACGAGGGCCTGGACGACAGGCGTCTGCTCGGCGCCGACGACGAGCGCCTCGTCGCCGCGCACGAGCGGACGGGCGCGGGGGCCTGAGCCGCGGGCGTCGTGCCGCTGCTCCAGGCCCTACCCTTGCCGGGCGGCCGGTAGCGGGTGGCCGGTGGGGTGGCGGTGGCCTGGCGGGCGCGGCTGACGGGAGGACGGTCATGGCGGGTGGTCTCGCGGCGCTCCTGGACGACATCGCGGCGTTCGCGAAGCTCGCGGCGGCGTCGATCGACGACGTCGGCGCGGCGGCCGGCCGGGCGAGCGTGAAGGCGGCGGGCGTCGTCGTCGACGACACGGCGGTCACGCCGCGCTACGTCCACGGCTTCACGCCGGACCGCGAGCTGCCCATCATCAGGCGGATCGCGCTCGGGTCGCTGCGCAACAAGGTGCTGATCATCCTTCCGGTGGCGCTGCTGCTCAGCCAGTTCCTGCCGTGGCTGCTCACCCCGGTGCTCATGATCGGCGGCACGTACCTGGCGTTCGAGGGCGCCGAGAAGCTCTACGAGGCGTTCACGCACCACGGCCGCAGCCACGAGGTGCCCGCGGCCGCGGTCGGCCCCGAGACCGAGGCGTCGATGGTCAGCGGCGCGATCCGGACGGACTTCATCCTCTCCGCCGAGATCATGGTCATCGCGCTGAACGAGGTCGCCGACGAGCCCCTCGCCTCCCGCGCGGCGATCCTCGCCGTCGTCGCCGTCGTCATCACCGCGCTCGTGTACGGGGTGGTCGCGCTCATCGTCAAGGCCGACGACGTCGGGCTGCGCCTGGCGCAGCGGCCCGGCCGGGCCGTGGCGGCCACGGGGCGGGGTCTCGTGCGGGCGATGCCGCGGGTCCTCACCGTGCTGTCGACGGTCGGGATCGTCGCGATGCTCTGGGTCGGCGGCCACATCCTGCTCGTCGGCGCGGACGAGCTCGGCTGGCACGGCCCGTACTCGCTCGTGCACCACCTGGAGGAGGCGCTGCACGGCGTCGCGGGCGTGGGCGCGTTCCTCGCCTGGCTCGGCGGGACCCTCGCGTCGGCGCTCGCCGGAGCGGTGGTGGGTGCGGTCGTCGTCGCGGCGGCGCACCTCGTGCGTCACTGGTCCCGCCGCAGCCGTGCCGAGGCCGGGCAGGGCGCCGACGTCGGGCACTGACCGGCGGCGCCGGGTCCCGTGCGTCAGCGCCGGTCGGTCACCGGCAGCTGCACCGCGAGTCGCGGGGGACGCCGGCGAGGACCGCGTCGGCGTGCTGACCGCAGCCGGACCAGGTGACCTTGCCGCAGGTGGCGCAACGGGCGGGGCTGCACATGGAGGTGCTCCTTCAGGGGTGTGTCGTCTCGGTGCCGTCCGAAAAGGATACCCGGGGGGGTATGTTGGAGCAAGCCCACCGGGCTCGATGACCTAGGTCACAGGGCCCGGGCGCGCGCCGTTGCGCGTGGCTAGCCTCTGACCCGACCCAGCAGCGACGGAGATGGCAGATGCCCGCCCGCACCGGCGCCGCCCGGACGGGCCCCCGCCCCGCCCCCGTCGGCCCCGCCGATCGCGGCACACCCGTGCCCGCCGACATCCCCGTGCCCGCCGACATCCCTGTGCCCGCCGACGCCGCGGCCATCACCCGCGCGGCCAGCCGGCAGTCGTACCTGACCATCCGGTGGCTCGTCGACCGGGCGTACCGGGCCGACGCCTTCGCCTACTACGCCTACTTCCGCTGGCTGGACGACGAGGTGGACGAGCACCTCGGCACCCGCGAGGAGCGGCTCGCCCTCGTCGCCCGCCAGCGCGCCCTCCTCGACCGCGTCGTCGCGGGACGGGCGCCCGGGGACGTCGGACCCGAGGAGGCGCTGCTCGTCCACCTCGCCGGGCAGGGCGCGCCGCGGCTCCTCCTCGCGCTGACGGCCATGCTCGACGTGATGGAGCGGGACGCGGGCCGGCGCGGGCAGCTCGTGCCCCAGGCGGCGCTCGACGCCGGCACCCACGACCTGGCGGTCGCGGTGACCGAGGCGCTGCACCACTGCATCGGGCACGGGTGCCGCAGCCCGGAGGACGACTCGCGGTACGTGGCGGTGACCGGCGCGCACGTCGCGCACATGCTGCGCGACGCCGTGGCGGACGTGGCGGCCGGGTACCCCAACGTGCCCGCCGAGCTGGTGCCCGGGGGGACCCTGCACGCGGCGGACCTGCACCGCCCCGAGCTGCGGGCCTGGGTGCGCGACAGGGTCGGCTTCGCGCGCTCGTGCTTCGCCCAGGGCCGGGCGTACCTCGCCCGGGTGGACAGCGCCCGCTGCCGGTTGGCCGGGCACGCGTACATCGCGCGGTTCGAGTGGGTCCTCGACGCGATCGAGCGCGACGGCTACCGCCTGCGCGCGTCGTACCCGGAGCGCGCGACGCTGCGCGG
>JAEWQZ010000068.1 GCA_023460255.1 Actinomycetes bacterium | reverse complement strand
GTCCCGGCGCCGGCGCCCGGCGCACCCCTGGTCCGCGGCGCCGTCACCCTGGTCGTCGAGCGGATGGCCAAGCCGGCGGAGGTGCCGGCGGCGGCGTGGGCGGCCCCGCCCGACTTCCTGCGCGAGGTGCTGGCCACCGCCATCGGGCCGGAGGTCGTCGACCCGCACCCGACGTGGCAGGAAACGCTCGACCCGCGCGAGCCGCGCCGGATGATCTGCGACGAGGTCGGTGCCACCCTGCTGCGCCGGTGCGCGGTGACGCTCGAGGGCCGGCTCGTCACGGGCGTGGGCGCGGACCGCGCGGCCACGATCGCGGGCGCCCTCGACCGCGTCGCGGCGCACTTCGCGCAGGGCCGGCCGGAGAGCCGGCCCGACGCGGTCGCCGGGCCCCCCGTCGACGGCCCGTGGCCGCGGGTCGACCAGCCCGGCGAGGGCTGGCTGCCCGGCGAGTCGATCCGGTTCTCGGAGGTGGTCCGGGCCATCGCCGCCGACCCGGCGATCCTGGGTGTCGAGAACCTCGCGCTGAGCGTCGTCGCCGGCGTGTGGGTGCCGTCCAGCGCCGGCGTGCTGCCGCTCGACCCCGACTGCGTGCCGGTGCTCGCCGGGACCCAGTGCCTGCGTGTCCGCTACTCCCTGACGGCGGGGTGCGCCGATGGCTGAGCTCGTCGGCGCCGACTACACCCGCCTGGCCCAGCTCCTCCCGGCGGTCTACCAGGACGACGCCGCCTCGTTCGCGCAGGTCGACGCGTTCCTCGGGCTCGCCGACGAGCTCGACCACGCCTACCTCGAGCGCCTCGAGGACCTCGGCCTCGTGCTCGGGCCGGACGCCGCGCTGCGTTGGCCCGCCGACCTGCCCCTCGACGCCGGCGGCGACGCGCTGCTGGCTGCCTACCTCGAGGCCTACGACGAGGTCGCCACCTGGGCGGCGTTCGTCTTCCCGGCGTCGTGGGCGCGCGACGCCGCGGGGGTCGCCAAGCGGCGGGTCTTCCTCGCGAAGGCCGCCCGGGTGTGGCGGCGGCGCGGCACGCCGCGCGGGTTCCTCGACTGGTTCTGCCTCGCCTTCGACATCGCCCCGGCCGCCCGTCCCTACCTCCTGGAGCACTTCAAGGTGGCGGGGCCGCCGGCGATGCCGACGCCGATCGGCGACCCGGAGCTCACCGGCACCCTGTTCGTGCCCGCCACCGCCCAGTTCGCCGACTACCGCCGCCGGCACGAGGCGATCGAGTTCGTCCGCTGGTACGCCCCGGCGCACGTGCTGCTCCGCGTCTGCTGGGCGCCGCCCGACTTCGTGGTGCCGCCCGCGCCGGACGCCCCCGCCTCCGACGCCGAGCTCGACACCTACCGGGCCGAGCTGCGCGCGCTGCTGTGCACGGTCACCTCGTTCATCGACCACGCGAACGGCATGCGGATCTGGGAGTGCATCGACGCCGGCCGACCGATCGACCGCCTCGACGTCGGGCACCTGCCCACCGAGCCCGAGTGAGAACCGAAGGAGCGCCACCATGCCGGACAACCAGTACCCGGTCTTCGAGGGCGGGCAGACGCTCACCGCGACCGACCTCAACCTGCTGCGCGCCTACGGCCACCAGCGCGACCGTCTGCTCGGCCGGATCAGCGGGTTCGGTGTCAACTGCGGGCTGACCGGGTCGATCACCGGCACCACCCTGACGATCGCGCCCGGCCTCGCCGTCGACCAGCGCGGCGAGCCGCTGCTGCTCCCGACCGCCCAGTCGATCACGCTGCCCCCGACGGCGGGCGCCACGTTCGACTTCGTCGCGGCCGGGCCCGGGGGCTTCTCCGTCGTCCTGGAGGCCACCGAGACGATCGCACCGGCACCCGACTGCGGCGAGGAGGACTGCGAGGGCCACGCGGAGCTGCACACGGTCGGGGTGGCCCTGCGGATCGCCGCCGGCCGGATCACCGGGCCCCGGTTCGCCTTCGCGCAGGAGTCCCTGCTCACGGTCGAGCCGATGCGCCTGTCGCTCACCTCGGCGCCCCAGGGGTCGTACGTGTCCTTGCGCGACGCGATCGCGAGCCGGCTGAAGAACTCCGGCTCGCCGCTCATCTCCGGGGCGCTCATCTCGAAGCTCGAGAGCACGTCGATCGCGTCGTCCGACCTGCCGGGCGTGAAGGGCTACAAGGCCGGCTTCATCAACCAGGTCCTGTTCGCCACCCTCGACCTGCTGCGGTGCCGCGCGCTGTCGGCCGTGGCGTGCGACCGCGCCACGACGCGGCCCGCCGTCGTCCTCGGCTGGGTGCACCTGGTCGGCGGCACGTGGACGTGGGAGTGCGGGTACCGGCACGCCTGGGAGCCGCCGCCGGGGCTGAGCCAGGCGCTCGTCGCGGGCACGTGCGGGGACCCCTGCGGGCTGTACGTGGACCTCGTCGAGTCGCTGATCGCGGGGTACGCGCCGCCGGACCCGCCCCCGCCGCCGTCGGGCGGGGGAGGCGTCGTCGTCGTGCCCGGCGACGTCGTGTACCCGATCTGCCCGAAGGGCTGGTTCCTCGTCGGCGGCACCTGCATGAACGTCTACTTCCCGCCGCTCGAGGTCATCCCCGAGTGGTGGCAGGTCTTCGAGATCGACCCGCTCGGACCGATCTGGAACCCGCCGGTCGACATCTACGAGCACTTCGAGGACATCGTCGAGGAGGTGTACGGCGGGTACGGCTGGGGCTACTTCGACACGACGGTGGTCACGGGGCTGCCCGCCCTGGGGTACGACGCCGAGGGCGCGGCGGGCGTCCTCGGGGCCACGATCGAGGGCCTCGGCGGCACCCCGAACATCACGGTGCTGACCGCCGGGGAGGTGGCGGGCCTCGACGGGTACGAGCCGGCCGGCACCTTCAACCTCGCCGACGAGATCGTCCTCACCCAGGACGGCCAGGGCCGGGTGGTCGCGACCGGGCGCGTGCCGGCCGCGCACACGGCCCGGAAGGTCGGCGTCGAGCTGCCCGCGGCGAGTGCGAAGGCCACGGAGGCGATCGGCCTCGCCCACGCCCAGCAGGCCGGCCTCGACGCCGTGACCGACCAGGTGGGCGGCATCGCGGTCGAGATCGCCGGGCTCGCCGACGACGTCGGCGGCCTGACGCAGTTCCAGCAGACCACCGCCGAGTGGCGTCAGCAGGTCGACGCCGAGCTGGGCGGCATGGGCGAGGCGATCGTCAAGTCGGTCGAGCAGCAGGTGGGCACGCGGTTCGCGGACATGGACCGCCGGGTCGCCACGATGGAGGGCGCGATCGACATCCTCGGCAAGACGCGGGTGGGCGCCGCCGACGTCGGCATCCGGGGGACGGCGGGGGGCCTGCGCCTCGACCAGGACATGAGCCTGGGGATCACCGAGTTCGCGGACACCATGACCACGGGGCTGTCGGCGCTGGTCACGTCCGACAACGAGCGGACGCTGGGCCGGTACGTCAAGCGCGCGCAGGCGCAGGCCGCCGAGCTGCGCACCATCGCGGCGGGCGGCGAGCCGATCGCCATCGGGGACGCGGCCGTCGCGCTGCTGTCGACCCTGCGCACGGCCGTGAAGTCGGCCGGGGTGGACGCGGCGACCGGGCGCGCGCTCGACGCCCAGTTCAACGCCGTGCGGGAGATGCTGGGATGACCGACGTCGTCGTGGACACCCTGCGCATCCGGGGGCCGGACGGCCGCCGGCTCGCCGGGGTGGCCGCGCGGCTGCTGCCGGCGGCCCTCGACCGCGCCCTGACCGACCTCGACGGAACCGTCGGACGAGTGGTGGTCCGCCTCGAGGACCCGGCCGAGTACGACGACGCCACCCTGGCTGCGCTCTGGGCGGACGCCGTCCGTGTCGCCGTGCTCGCCGCCGGGGCGCGCCGCGTCCCGCACGCCCGACCGGCCGCGGCGGGCGCCGGGGTCGCCACGGCGGGGACCGACC
>JAEWQZ010000067.1 GCA_023460255.1 Actinomycetes bacterium | reverse complement strand
ACGAATCGACCCGATGGGCCACGGCGCCCCTCCCATGGGCGCCGTGGCCCGCCTCGTCACATCTCGCAGACAGCCGCCTCGGGCGGGCACAATGCGATTCCGAACGGTATCGAGAGAGTTCCTGTGGCGTCGCTGACCTGGTACTCGACGACGATCTCCGGCGACACCGCCACCTCGTCGCTGGCGCTACGGACTTCGATGATCAGCTCTGTTCCAAGGGACTCGCCACATGACGTCTCCACGGTGGCCTCCGCCACCGGGATCCCCGTGTCCTCCAGGGCGATCCGATCCCCGCCGAAGAGCTCGTGCGCGTCCTGGGGACGGACCGTGAACGCCGAGACTCGCACCGGCGAGCCGTCCGCCGCACGGACATCAAGGATCTCACCGGACGGCGCCCCCTCGACGCAGATGACCAGATTGCCCAGCGTGACCGGAGCGCCTGGCACCACATCGGTCGTGGTGACGGAGGCGGACGACCCAGCCGGGTGTGGCCAGACGATGCTCCCGGGGGGTTCCGACTCTGAGCATCCCGCCGCAACTCCAGCTGTCACCATCACGACACAACCGAGCAAGGCACTCAGATGGCGTCGCATCAGTACATGGTGCCGACAGCAGGGGCGGTTACGGTCCCGACACTCGAGGATGCGCACAGCCTTCCTCTCCCGGTCCACGTGTACGTCGAACTGGAGAGCGTGTTGTGCCCCGACTGCGCGTTCAGCGTCAGGTAGGGGGTCGAGACGCCGTTCGAGACGGTGAGGTTCGTCCCCCGAGTCTTCGTAAACGTCTGGCCGGCCGCATACGTGACACAAGCGTAGGAGTACGTCCTCCGGGTGGTGTACGTCGCCGCACTTAGGATCGTGTGCACGCTCTCAGGGCGGATGCTGTCGACTGGCCTAGTAGTGCAGTCGTTGTCGTACTCGCGGTAATTCACCTTGTTGGCGATACGGCGCGCGTCGGTGTAGCCGGGAGTCGTTCCCGAAGCACCGAGCTTGATAGTAGCCGATCCGCTAGCAGCCCACCCTGCGCCGCTGTTCACCCCCACGCCGAGCGTGTGGGTCGAGTCGTAGCCCTGCGTTACCCGAACGTTGGCAAAGGACGCTCCCTGCACGTGCGTGAAGTACTCCGTGTTGCCGTAGATGAGCCCCCGCTTGTATGTGGAGCAGATTGGACCCACGTTGGACATCGGAACAACAGAGTTGGACGCCAGTGCTGTCCTTCCCGCTTCGACCGAGGTATCCAATGCAAGTTGCCGGGGTGTCACGGCGGTGCTCGAAGCTTGCCGCGCCGCCAACTCGGTGAGTGGACGAAAATCCGTGTCGACGATCGTCTCCAGCGGCGCCGCAGCGTCGCGGACTAGCCCCGTGCCGAGATCGAACGTAAGCATGGGCGTGGCAGCCGCGACGTCTGCCGCCCCAACCCGCTGACTGCCCCTCGTGTCGATCCAGGATCGGCCGCCTTGCTGATTCCGCGACGCCCGGGCCGAGGTGTGCCAGACCATCTGTGACGTCGAATCCGCAACCGCAATCTCCAGGTCGAGTTGCCCGTCCGAGTTGAGGTAGTCCGGCGGAAGAGATGTCGGGTCGATTGGGACGCTGTAGGAACCGCTAGGCCTAGAGCGCACGGCAGCCACCGTGACCAAGGGCACGACTTCACCCTCTGGTAGAGCGGCCAGAAAGTCCTGATGCGGCCACGCCACAACGACGATGTCGGCAGCGATGCCTCTTCCGTCTCGGACGACGGAACCAGTCAGCGCAATCGGCGCCGACGACGGTCGATCGACCGGGGGCACCGCTATCGTCGGGCTGGGCAACGCCACGACGAGCCCGAGAGTCATGGCGGTCAGACTAAGGCTCCTTGCGAATCTCATCTTCGACCCCTTACGAAGAGGACCGCAGACATGCGGGAAGCCCGCATTCCCCCTGCGCCCGCGTGCGGGCGCCCGCGGTGGCTTCACACTAGCCTTCCGCCGCCATCGGCGTCCTGGGATTGGCCGCGCAGTTTCCGCCTCTTTGGAGGCTTGCATCGGAGCGCCGTGCACGATGGCCCCGTCGGCCGTCGTCACCGAGGCGGCGATGATGGCATTGCTCCGCGACGGCGTCGACCTGCTCACCGATGACGCGCTCGGCCGGCCCTCGAGCCGGTTCGATGACGGGAAGCGGCACGCGGTCGTCGGCTACGACCCGGCGGTCTCGGTCACGCCGGTGCCGTCATCACCTCGAGCAACCGGTGGAACTCCGGGTACCGACTGCGGCTGAAGTCCTTCCGGCGGAAGAGCTGCTGCTGCTGACCCCCCTGAACCACGCCCTCCCAGAGCTGGATGAAGATGAACGCCGCACGGCGCAGCTCGAGATCGGGCTCGCCGAGCATCCGCTCGCGCGCCCGTCGGACGGCGGCAGGGAAGTCGGCGACGTACACGTAGTCCGGCCCTGCGGGGAGTCGCTGCGCCGTGAGGTCGACACCTCCCGCGAACCCGACGTCGATCATCTCCAGGAGGGAGAAGTCGTTGCCGGTGATCTCGTTCCGCTCGCGGCCCAGCTCCGAGGCCTGCTCCGCCTCGACCGTCCCCCGGATCCAGCCACCCTTCACCCTGCCCGAGAACACGCAGTCCACCAACTCGACCTGGTGGCAGAAGAACTCGGTGATCCGGACGTCGCGGAAGGAGCACCGTTCCAGCCGCGCACGCCCCGCAGCCGGCAGTCGAAACCGGGCGCCGTCGAACGTGCAGTCGATGTAGGTCGAATCGCGCAGGCCCGCTCCGAAGGACATGTCCTCGACCACGATGCCGTCGAACCGGCAGCGCTCGAAGACCACACTCTCGGGGCTGAAGAAGGTCAGACGCCTGCCGGAGAAGTCGCGTCCGACCAGGCGGCCGCCGCGCAGCACCACGGCCGACGGATCGTCACCGAGGCTCCGGGTCTTGCGCCCGAAGACCCGCGGCATCGCCACCACGAGGACACCACCTCCCGTCTCGGGTGCCGGCGGGGCGCCCCACGCCGCGCGGCACCGCCATCCTCCCGTGCTGTGGCATCGGGCGTCTCGAATCGGTGCGCTGAGACGTTCGCGGCGACAAGCGCGAGCTACCGACCACCCCCGTACGATCGCCGCGTGCAGGCATCCGTGGTCGTCGGCCATGCCGACAAGGCCCATGGAGAGGTCCGGGTGCACGTCGCGCTCCCGGCACGTGTCGAGGATGCCTGGCAAGCGCTGACCGACGGTCAGCACATCGCCACGTGGCTCGGACGACTCGACGACGGCACCGTCACCAGCGGCGGGCGATTCGCTCTCTGGCACGACGACGACGTCCGGTCCCGGCACACCGTCGTTCAGTGGCAGCCCCCACGCCTCCTGACCTTGACGTGGGACTTCCCCGAGGAGCGGCGAAGTCAGGTCAGCTTCGCGCTGCTCGGAGCGGGCTCGGCCGCCACGACGCTGACCGTGCACCATCAGGGCCTGGACGATCCGGTCTCCTACGCAGCCGGCTGGCACCGTCACCTCGAGTACCTGGAGGCGCACCTTGGGGGTGGCGACCTTCCGATGGACGACTTCTGGACGGGCTACGACGACCTCGTCCAGCTCTACGACAGGGACCAGCCCGGATCCCACTGAGGCAGTCAGGCGCCCGGCCGTCCGAGCCGGCGTGCGGCGTCGTCGTAGAACTCGACGAGCTCGCCCATCGGCACGGGCTGTCTGGCTGCAGTGGCGGGGTCCTGACCCTCGGCGCTGAACGGCGGGGGCCACACGGAGATGCCTTGATCGGGTCGCAGGGCTACGACCTCGTCCTCCCAGCCCGGCCAGCGCAGCGCGGCGAATGCCTGCGACAGCGCGCCCGTGATCGCAGCGGTGACGAACTCGGCGTGCCCACCACCGAGGCCACCCCAGGCCAACGTGTCGGGGCCGAAGTAGCACACCTCGCCGGGCCCGATGCCGAGGCCTCCGCCGTCGACGGCGAACCGTCCACCCAGGGCGTCGAACCCGACGATCAGGAACGGCGGGGGCTGATCGGTCGCCTCGTCAAGCCCGTTCGCCGCCGCAAGGTCGACCAGCCCGTCGCTGCCGCCGCCGAGCAGTCGGAACCAACCATGGTCGGCGAGGATCCCACCGGTGTGGAGGGCGAGGGCTCCCAGGTAGGAGCGCGCCGTGACCTGGAGGCATTCGAGGACCTGCCGGGCGCGGTGGTGGTCGACGTCCAGCACCGTGGCCGTCGGCGCCTCCTGCACCAGGGCGGAGATCGCCGGCCAGGCCGGATCCTCGACGTTCGCCAGCTCTTCCGCGGTTCGCCTCTGCACGGGGGCATCCTCGCAGTTCGGCCGCCCGTCCGGTGCTCCTCGACGACGGCGGGAGCCGAGTCGCCCGCGATGCGGACGGCGTAGTCCTCGTTGAGCACCGGGTAGAAGATCGGCTGGTCGGGTAGCCGAGGCGGCCACCGCCGCCATTCGCTCGCTTCGACGAGTGCGAGCTCCTGAGGCCCCGTGGGGCGCCAGAGCGTGACTACGTCGGGACTAGTCACGACCAGCACCCTCCCTTCCAGAGCTCTCTGGCCGACCAGCCTGCCAGGTCTCGGAGTGCCTGGGTCGCTCTTTCGCTCGGTGACCAGCGAGACCGCACGTTGGTACGCCCGCTGGCACACCTCTTCCTGAACGCCGTTGCGGCGGCAGGTGCGCATCTTCTCCCCCGGAGCCGCACACCTGCAGGTAGCGACGGAGTCGCGAGGGGAGGTGGTGCCGGTGATGTCGATGCACAAGCTGACGGCTGGGGACGGGTACGCGTACCTGACCCGGCACGTCGCTGCGGGCGACGCGGGCCTCGACGCCTCCGCGTCGCTGACCGCGTACTACGAGCAGACCGGGAACCCGGCCGGCCGTTGGTACGGCGAGGGACTCGCCGGGCTCGGTGACGCGACCCGGCGCCTCCGCCCGGGCGACGTGGTGACCGAGGTGGCGATGACGGCCGTGTTCCGCGATGGCGTGGACCCGCTGACCGATGACGCGCTGGGCCGGCCCTATAGCCGTTTCGATGACGGGAAGCGGCACGCGGTCGTCGGGTTCGACCTCACCTTCACCGCCCCGAAGTCGGTGTCGGTGCTGTGGGCGCTGGCCGATGACGCGACGCGCGTCATCGTGTATGACGCGCACCGGGCGGCGCTGGCGTCATCGCTGGAGTTCGTCGAGCAGCGCGTCATCCGCACGCGCATCGGTGATGCGGGCCGTCATCAGGTCCGCACCCGCGGGATGGTCGCCGCGGCGTTCGACCACTGGGACACCCGGGCCGGTGACCCGAACCTGCACACCCACGTCGTCATCTCCAACAAGGTCCAGGGGCCCGACGGCGCCTGGCGCAGCCTCGACGGGCGGACCGTGCACGCCGCGATCGTCACGGTCTCCGAGCTCTATGACGCGCTGCTGGCCGACGAGCTCGCGCGGCGGCTGCCGGTGGAGTGGTCGACGCGCGACCGCGGCCCGCGCCGGAACCCGGCGTTCGAGGTCGACGGGATCGGCGAGGACCTGCTGAGCCACTTCTCGACGCGGGCCGAGGCGATCCACTGCGCCGAGCAGGAGTGGCTCGCCCAGTTCGAGGCCGACCACGGGCGGGCACCGACCCGTGTGGAGACGACGCGTGCACGTCAGCACCTCACGCGGGCCACGCGGCCGCCCAAGACGATCCGGCCGCTGGCTGACCTGCTGGCGGACTGGGCCAACCGCGCCCGCGCACTCACCGGGCTCGAGCCGCACGACCTCGCCGCCCGAGCACTCGCCGGCACGTACGGGCGGGCGTTGCACGCGTACGACGTCGGACCCGAGGTGCGGGCGGCGATGGTCGCCCAGGTTCTCGACGACGTCTCGACGCGGCGGTCGGTGTGGACGACGTGGAACCTCGGCGCCGCCGCCGTCCGGGCCTCCAAGCTGCTGCGGATGGCATCACCGGCTGAACGGCGCGCGCTGCTCAACGAGGTCACCGCCGACGCGGCCGCGGCGTGTGTGCACCTGGACGACAGCCGCGACCCGATGACGCGCCGGGTGGGCGAGTCGCTGTTCACCTCGACCGAGCTGCTCGGTGCGGAGAAGGCGCTCATCGACGCAGCCGAGACGACCGGCGCACCGCACCGACCAGCGGAGATGCTCGGCGTCATCCAGTTGCGCGCCGAGCACCACCTCGGTGCCCTCGCCCCCGACCAGCGCGCGGCCGCCGAGGCCGTCATCACCTCCGGGCGACTGCTCGACGTGCTCGTCGGACCAGCGGGCTCGGGCAAGACCACCGCGCTCGCCGCGCTCGCCTCGTTCTGGGGGCACGGGATCGGGACCGTCGTCGGGCTCGCGCCGTCGGCCACCGCGGCCCGCGCGTTGGCGGAGTCGCTCGGGGTGCCGTGCGAGACGACGGCGAAGTGGCTGCACGAGTCCACCGGCGACGGCGCCACTGCCCGCGCCCTGCGCTACGCCGACGCCCTGGCCCGCAAGGCCAGCCGCGACTACCGGGAGCAGCGCGCAGCCAACGAGGAGCACTGGCGGCTGCGCGCCGAGCAGGACCAGTGGCGGTTCTCCCCCGGCCAGCTCGTCATCGTCGACGAGGCCTCCCTGGCCGACACACGCACGCTCGCGGCGATCGTCGAGCAGGCACGGGCGGCGATGGCGAAGGTGCTGCTCGTCGGGGACCACCTGCAGCGCGGGTCGGTCGACGCCGGCGGCGCGTTCGGCATGCTCGCCCGCCGCGGACCCACCGCCGAGCTCACCAGCCTCTGGCGGTTCGCGAACCCGTGGGAGGCGCGGGCCAGCCTCGAGCTCCGACGCGCCCACCCGGCCGCGCTCGACGCCTACGAGGTCCACGGCGCCATCGCCTCCGGTGGTCACGACGCGATGCTCGACGCCGCCATCGACGCCGTCACCACCGCGAGTGCGCACGGCCGGGTCGCGGTGCTGCAGGCGGTCGACAACCGGACCGTCCGCGAGCTCAACGCCCGCATCCGCGCCGACCGCATGACCACCGGCGACGTCGCCCCCGCGGGCGTGAGCCTGCACGACGGTCTGACGGCCGGCGTCGGCGACCGGATCGTCACCCGCCGTAACCACCGGCGCCTGACAACCGCCGACGGGTTCGTGCGCAACGGCTCCATCTGGGACGTCACCGCCGTCCTGCCCGACGGGTCTGTGCGCGTCCGACCCGCCAGCCACGCCGCCGCACCGACCGTCCGCCTCCCGGCCGACTACGTCGCCGAGCACGTCGAGCTCGGCTACGCCACGACCATCGCGCGCACGCAGGGCGTGACCGTCGACGAGACCCACACCATCGCCACCCCCGGAATGGGCCGCGAGGACCTCTACGTCGCGATGAGCCGCGGCCGCCACACCAACCGCGCCTACGTCGTCGTCGACCAGGGCGACCCGGACTGCCTGCCCAGCCACGCGCCGTCGTCGGGCCGCGAGGTGCTCGAGCAGATCCTGGCGACCAGCCACGCCGAGCCCAGCGCCACCGAGACCTGGGACACCTACCACCCGGGCCGGGCCGCGCCCCTCGTGCCGCCCGTGCATCCACAGCAGCCACGGAACCCCTGGCCCCCACAGCCTGCGCCGCATCGCTTGACCGCGCCGCCGCCGTCGTCCGCCGATGGACCGGTGCTCGGTCGCTGACCACCGCCACGCCCAACCCAACAGAAGGAGAAGGTCATGACCACCACCGCACAGCACACCGTCCCCGCCACTCCGGCCCGGCAGTACTACCGCGTGAAGGACGCGGCGCGGGTGCTCGGGGTGCCGCCCCGGACCCTGTACCACCTGGTCGAGCACGAGCAGATCCCGTTCCGGCGCCTCGGCACGGTGATCCTGCTCCCGGCGGCGTGGGTCGAGCGCGAGCCGACGATGCCGGTGAAGCGGCGCTGATGTCCGTCACCAGGCGGGCGCACCCGACGGGCAAGGTGACCTGGCGCGCGAAGGTGTTCTTCGAGGGCCGGGTCATCGCGCAGCGGTCGTTCGGGCGCCGGGTCGATGCCAAGCGCTGGGAGGCGGACCAGCTCGCGAAGCTGGACGCCGGCTCGTGGATCGACCCGGCGCGCGGGCGGATGACGTTCGCGGCGCTGGCCGAGGAGTGGCAGGCCTCGCGTGGTCACCTGGCGGTGCGCAGCCAGGAGACCACGCGGTTCCTGCTGGACAAGTACGTGATCCCGGAGATCGGGG
>JAEWQZ010000066.1 GCA_023460255.1 Actinomycetes bacterium | reverse complement strand
CCGCTCCCCTGCGCGAGGCCGCCGACGGCGTCGGGCCCGAGGGTCTGCCGGCGGCGGGGCGAGCGCTCGCCGCGCTGCGCAAGGTGAAGTCGGAGGCCAAGGTCTCGATGCGGGTCGGCATCCTGCGGGCCGAGCTGGGCGTGCCGGCCGCGGAGCTGCCGCTGGTCGAGGCCGCCGCCGCCGACGTGCGCGCCGCGGGCCGGGTGACCGACCTCGTCCTGATGGCGGACGAGGAGGCGACGGACGCCGTCGTCGTCCGCGCCGCCGAGCTCGAGCCGACCGCCTGACCCCCACGGACACCCGACGTCCTTGTGTGGGGCGCGCGCCATCCGAGGTGTCCGGATGCTGGACGACATCCGGTGGTGACACGCTCGACACCTCCCGGTCGCACGCGATCTGCCAAGATCGCCCATCCGGGACGCACGTCCCGGATGCTGGACCGACGTATAGTTATGATCATCACTGCATAGCCATACGTGAGCTCCCACGAGAGGACCCTCCCCCATGCGTTCCCTGACCAGGCTGGCGGTCCCCGCGGCCGCGGTCGCCCTCCTGCTGGCCGGCTGCTCCTCGACGGCGAACGAGCCGGGCGGCGAGGGCGACGTCTCCCTCATCACCGAAGGCGTCCTGACGCTCTGCACGAACCCGCCCTACGAGCCCTTCGAGTACGAGGAGGGCGGCGAGGTCGTCGGCCTCGACATCGACATCGTCTCCGAGGTGGCAGAGGACCTCGGCGCGGACCTGGAGATCAAGATCACGCCGTTCGACGGCATCCAGTCGGGAGCCGACCTGAGCTCGAACAACTGCGACATCGTCGCCTCGGGCATCACGATCACCGAGGAGCGCGAGCGCAACATGGACTTCTCGGACCCCTACTTCGACGCCGACCAGGGCCTCCTCGTCCCGGCGGGCTCCGGGATCGCCTCCCTCGAGGACCTCGAGGGCCTGGACGTGAGCGTCCAGCAGGCCACCACCGGTCTGGACTGGGCGACCGAGCAGGGCCTCACGACCGTCGAGTTCGAGGACCTCGGCCTCCAGGTCCAGGCGCTGCGCGGCGGCTCCGTCGACGCCGTCATCAACGACATCGCGGTCCTCGGGCCGTTCGCCGACGACGAGCTCGAGGTCTCGACGACGTTCCCGACGGGCGAGCAGTACGGCCTCGGCGTGAAGACGGGGAACACGGCCCTCCTCGACGCGGTCAACGCCACGCTCGAGCGGATCACGTCGGACGGCACGTACGACGAGATCTACGAGCGGTACATCGGTCAGGCACCGGCCGACGACTGATGCCCACGGCTCCGACCGACGCCCGGCCCGCCCTCACGACGGGCCGGGCGCGGATGTCCCCGCGCAAGCGCGCGCGCATCGTGCGCGGGATCCAGTACGCGGTCCTCGTCACCGTGCTGGTGGCCCTCGCGCTCCTCGCCGACTGGGAGCAGCTCCGCGCGGCGTTCTTCAACGCCGATGCGCTGCGCCGCCTCGCCCCCCGGCTCCCCGGCGCGGCCCTGAACACCGTGATCTACACCGTCGCCGCATTCGCCTACGGCCTCGCCCTGGGCACCGTGCTCGCGCTCATGAAGCTCTCGAGCGTCCGGGCGTACCGTGCGCTCGCGACGGGCTACATCGAGTTCTTCCGGGGGATCCCGGCGCTCCTCGTCGTGTTCGCCGTCGGCTACGGCCTGCCCGCGGCGTTCCAGGTGCGCTTCGACTCCGTCGTCCTCACGATCGCCATCGCCCTCGGGAGCGTGTCCGGCGCCTACGTCGCCGAGACCCTCCGGGCCGGGCTCCAGGCTGTCCCCAAGGGTCAGGTCGAGGCCGCCCGCTCGCTCGGCATGTCGGCCGGCGCGACGCTGCGGCTCGTCGTCGTCCCCCAGGCGTTCCGGATCGTCCTGCCGCCGCTGACCAACGAGGCGGTCCTCCTCCTCAAGGACACCTCGCTCGTGTTCGGACTGGGGCTCACGACCGCTCAGTTCGAGCTCACGAAGCTCGGCCGCGAGGGACTCAACACCGCCGGCGGCGGTCTGACGCCCGTCGTGACGGTCGGCCTGGTGTACCTGCTCCTCACCATCCCGCTCAGCAGCGTCACCCGCTGGCTCGAGCGCAAGACCGGCTACAAGGGACACGTATGAGCGCGGTTCCGCAGGTGGACTCCCCCGTCGTCCGGATCGCCGGCCTGCACAAGTCGTTCGGGCCGCGCGAGGTCCTCACCGGCGTCGACCTCGAGGTCGCCCAGGGCGAGGTCGTGTGCATCATCGGCGCCTCGGGCTCCGGCAAGTCGACGCTGCTGCGCTGCGTGAACCTCCTCGAGCAGCCGACCTCGGGGACTGTCGAGGTGCTGGGCGTCGAGGTCACCGACCCGGACGTCGACATCGACCGTGTGCGCGCGCACATCGGGATGGTGTTCCAGCAGTTCAACCTCTTCCCGCACAAGTCCGTGCTGGAGAACTGCACGCTCGCCCAGCGTCAGGTGCTCCGGCGCAGCAAGGCGGCGTCCGAGGAGGTCGCGCGCAAGAACCTCGCGCACGTCGGCCTCGCCGACCGCGTGGACTCCATGCCCGCGCAGCTCTCCGGCGGCCAGCAGCAGCGCGTCGCGATCGCCCGCGCGCTGTCGATGGACCCCGCCCTCCTGCTCTTCGACGAGCCCACGTCGGCGCTCGACCCCGAGCTCGTCGGCGAGGTGCTCACGGTCATGCGCGAGCTCGCCGACGAGGGCATGACCATGCTCGTCGTCACGCACGAGATGGCGTTCGCGCGGGAGGTCGCGGACCGCGTGATCTTCCTCGACGCCGGCGTGATCCTCGAGGAGGGCCCGGCCGACCAGGTGATCGGCAACCCGCGCGAGGAGCGCACGCGGGAGTTCCTGCGCCGGGTGCTCGACCCGACGCACGTGCCCGACGTCGCCGAGGGCTGACGCCGCGCTGGTCCACCCGGGTGACGCGCCGCCGGACGGCCACGGGGGGCTGGGACCGCCCGCGGGTGGTGCGCTAGCGTCGTCGGACGGCCCCTGCCGGCCACCACACCCGTCGATGGAGACGTCGTGCGCGAGACCAGCTCCCCCAGCCTCATCACCTCCGACCCGCCGCACACGCTGCCCGGCCTGCTGGCCTGGCGTGTCGAGGTGGACCCGGCCAGCACGTACGTCGAGCGCAAGAGCGGTCTCGGCGGCACGTGGACGCCCATGAGCGTGCAGGCCTTCGCCGACGAGGCCGCCGCCGTCGCGAAGGGCCTGGTCACGCTCGGTGTGGAGCCCGGCGACCGCGTCGCGGTGATGAGCCGCACCCGGTACGAGTGGACGCTCCTCGACTTCGCCGTCTGGTCGGCGGGCGCGGTCACCGTGCCGGTGTACGAGACGTCCTCGGCCGACCAGGTGGAGTGGATCCTGGCGGACTCGGGCGTGAAGGTCGCCGTCGTCGAGACAGCCGCGCACGCCACGCTCACCGAGTCGGTCCGCGGCCGGCTGCCCGACCTCGGTGCCGTCCTGGCGATCGACGACGGCGCGATCGGCCGGCTCGTCGAGGAGGGGGCGGGGGTGCCCGACGCGGAGATCGAGCGTCGCAGCGGCCTGGCGAGCGCCGACGACCTCGCCACGGTCATCTACACCTCGGGCACCACGGGTCGCCCCAAGGGCGCCGAGCTGACGCACGGCAACTTCGTGTCACTGGCCCGCGAGGGCGCCATCGGGCTCTACGACGTCTGCGCCGCGCCCGGCTCCCGCACCCTCCTCTTCATGCCGCTGGCGCACGTGTTCGCCCGGTTCATCGAGGTCCTGTGCCTCGCCACGGGCGCCGCCCTGGGCCACACCCCGGACACCAAGAACCTCCTCGCCGACCTCGGCACGTTCCACCCCACCTTCATCCTCTCCGTGCCCCGGGTGTTCGAGAAGGTCTACAACTCCTCCGAGCAGAAGGCCGGCGGCGGCACCAAGCTCAAGCTCTTCCGCTGGGCGGCCAAGACGGCGATCGTCTACTCACGCGCGCTCGACGCACCCGAGGGGCCGGGCGCGGCCCTCAAGGCCCAGCACGCGCTCGCCGACCGCCTCGTGCTGCACAAGCTGCGCCACGCGCTCGGCGGCCACGCGAAGTACGCGATCTCCGGCGGCGCCCCCCTCGGCGAGCGGCTCGGTCACTTCTACCGCGGCCTCGGTCTGCGGGTGCTCGAGGGGTACGGCCTGACCGAGACGACGGCGCCGACGTCCGTCAACCTGCCCGACAACGCGAAGATCGGCACCGTCGGCCCCGCCTTCCCCGGCTCCTCGCTCCGCATCGCCGACGACGGTGAGATCCAGGTCAAGGGCCCCCACGTCTTCCGCGGCTACCGCAACAACCCGGAGGCGACGGCGGAGGCGTTCGACGACGGCTGGTTCCGCACCGGCGACCTCGGCAGCCTCGACGACGACGGCTACCTGACGATCACGGGCCGCACGAAGGAGATCATCGTCACGGCCGGTGGCAAGAACGTCGCGCCGGCCCTGCTCGAGGACCGCCTGCGCGGCCACCCCCTGGTGTCGCAGGTCGTCGTGGTCGGCGACGGCCGTCCCTTCATCGGGGCGCTGGTCACGCTCGACGCGGAGATGCTGCCCGGCTGGCTGGCCGGCCACGGGCTGCCCGAGATGGACGTCGTGGCCGCGTCGAAGAGCAACGCGGTGCTCGCCGCGCTCGACCGGGCCGTGGCGCGAGCCAACGAGGCCGTCTCGCGAGCCGAGTCGATCCGCAAGATCCGCGTGCTGACGACCGACTTCACCGTCGAGAACGAGTACCTCACGCCGTCGCTCAAGGTGAAGCGGGACCGGGTGATCAGGGACTTCGCCGACGAGATCGACAGCCTGTACAGCGCCTGAGCCGTCTGGTCAGCGCCCGGCCGTCCGCGTCCCCTTGCGCCGCCGGTCCTGGGTGTAGCTCGGCGCCGCCTCGTGCGGGGTGGCCGCGTCGGTCCAGCGCAGCAGCGCCCCCAGGCCGTCGACGAGGTCCACGCTGCCCTCCTCGGCGAAGGTGAACCCGGCGTCCTGGGCGACGACGGCGCGCAGCACCGCCACGTCCGCCCGCACCTCGCGGGCCTGGTCGTCGGGCACGCCGAGGGCCGCGAGGTCCGCACGCCGGACCCCGAGCTGCAGCGGCTCGGGCCCGGTCCACAGACGCTTCTCGTTGAGCCGGGCGACGGAGGCCCCGGCCGGCGAGCGCACGACGACGAGCTCGGCCACCTGTCCCTTGCGGAGCACCTCGACCAGGTCGGCCAGGGACGTCACGGCGCCCTCGCCGCGGCCCAGTCCCTCCCGCAGCCTGTCGACGACGGCCTGACGGCGGCGCGCCCGGTGGGCGTCGAGCGCCGCGGTGACCCGGCCGGCGAAGACGTCCTCCTTGACACCGTCGGCCCGGGAGCCGCCGGGGACCTCGACGAGGAGCTCCGCCGCCTGACGGCCCAGCGCAGCGCGCACGAGCCCCACCGCCCGCACGTCGCCGGTGACGAGCACCAGCTCGGGCCGGTGCTCGACGACGAGCCGGTCGAGCTCGACCGCGACCGCCTCGGCGTTGCGCTCCCAGGAGTCCTCGACGCGCGTCTGCGCGCGACTGGGCGCCCGCCGGCTGCCACCGGGCTTGTGCAGGACGTCGTGCCCACCGTCGACGGTCTCGACGGGCTCGCCGCCGGCCCGCTCCCCCGACGGCAGCGTCACGTCGGCGCCCTGGCGGTCGACCTCGACGAGCAGGTACCGCACGTCCTCGTCGGCGGCCGTGACCGCCGGTGCCAACGACGGCGTGCCGTCGTGGAAGGCCTCGTCGCGCAACGGAGGCTCGGCGAGCACCCGGTCGACGAGCACCCTGTCCCCGGACGCCACGACGTACCGTCCGTGCGGGCCCGGCACGTGGGTGGGCCGCAGCACGGCCTCCTCGATCGCGGACACCGTGAAGGCCGGCGCCCCGGCCTCCTCCAGCGTCCGCCTGACGGCGTTCCAGCGCCCGCGAACCTCGCGGTCTCCGCCTGCCTCGTCGCCCCGCGTGACGTCGAGGCAGACGGTCGTCAGGGGGCCGTCGTGGTGCAGCAGGGGCTTGAGGGAGTCCAGCTTCATCGCACACCTTCGCGTCGTCCGAACGGCCGGCCGGGGCCGGCGCCTGTCCCGCTCCCACCATGGGCCCATCGAGGCGCGCGCGCCACCCCTCATCGCGCCCTCGTGCACGGCACGACGGCGGCAGGGTCAGGCGGACTTCTCCCGCGGGGTCCGCTTCGGTGCGACCTCGCGCGGCACCAGGGTCGGGTTGACGTTCTCCAGCACGGCCTCGCGCGTGATGACGACGCGCTCGACGTCGTCGCGGCTCGGCACGTCGAACATCACCTGCTGGAGGACCTCCTCGAGGATCGCCCGCAGCCCACGGGCGCCGGTGCCGCGCAGGAGCGCCTGGTCGGCCACCGCCTCGACGGCGT
>JAEWQZ010000065.1 GCA_023460255.1 Actinomycetes bacterium | reverse complement strand
GAGCCGACCGCGGAGACCCCCGCCTGGGCGGCCGGGGTGCTCTCCTGGCGCACCGGGGCCGGAGACCTGCGCGGGCTGGCCGCGACCTCCTGCCAGCGGCCGGCCGCGAGCGTCTGGCTCGTCGGTGGCAGCACCGCCCTCGGGTCCAGCGCGCGCCTCGTCCTGGCGAACCCGGGGGCGACCCCGGCGACCGTGCGGCTGCGGATGTGGGGCGGCACCGGTCCGCTCGAGCTCGCGGGTGCCCCGGAGTACCTCGTGCCTCCCGGGGCCGAGGAGGTCGTCATGCTCGAGGGCGTCGCGGCCGAGCAGCCGCACATGGTGCTGGAGGTCACCGCCGCGGGCGGACTGGTCGCCGCGTACCTCCAGGACAGCCGGGTCGACGGCCTGGTCCCCGCGGGCGTCGAGCTCGTCACGGCGGCCGCGCGCCCCGCGACGGAGCAGGTGGTGCCCGCGATCGCCGTCGGCGACCCGGACGAGCCCGAGGCCCCGGCGCTGCGCGTGCTGGCCCCCGGCGACGAGGCGGCGACCGTGGAGGTGCTCCTGCTGGGGTCCGACGGGATCGTGCGGCTGCCGGGCACCGAGGACGTGGGCCTGGACGCGGGCGAGGTCCTGGACATCCCGCTCGACGGGCTGCCCAGGGGCGACTACGTCGCGCTCGTGCGCGCGGACGTGCCCGTCGTCGCCGGCGCGACGGTGACGCGTGTCGGCACGCCGGCGGAGCCGGGCGACGACCCACCGACCGAGCGCGCGTGGTCGCCGTCGGTGCCGCTCGGGCTCTCCGGGCCGCTTGCCCTGCCGGACCTCCTGCGCGGTCGGCTCGTGCTCGGCGCGGTACCGGGGGAGGAGACCGGGCCTGCGTCGGTGGTCGTGGAGGCGCTCGACGCGCAGGGCGGGGTGCTGGGCCGGCGCGACGTGAGCGTGGCGGCGGGGACCACGACGTCGATCGTGCTCACCGATCTCACGGGCGACCCGGACGTGCGGCCGGCCGGGCTGGTCGTCCGCACCCAGGACGCGCGCCTGGCGTGGGCGGTGGTCCTGGAGAGCGGCCGCACGGTGGCCGTGGTGGCGCCGGTGGCGCAGCAGACCGCGCAGCCCGAGGTGTCGGTGACCGTCCGCTGACGCCGTGCCCGGATCGCGCCCGGCCCGCGCCCGGCTCAGGGCTGGTAGCGCGGGTCGACCTCCTCGGGCCGGCGCCCGAGCAGGTGGGCCACCTGCTCGACGACGACGTCCCGGACGAGGTCGGCGAGGTCCGCCTCGTCGAGCGCGCGCGTCTCCACGGGCCGCCGGTAGACGACGATCCGCGGGGGCAGGCCCGCGTCCGCCGGGAAGTACCGACCCAGGGGCACGCCTCCGTGCTCCCACGGAGCGGGCGCCGACGGCGGCACCTCCTCGACGGCGAACTCGGTGCCCTCGAGCTGGCGGGCCCAGCGCCGCTCCAGGCGCTCGACGGCGTCCAGCACGTGGTCGTCGAACCGCTCAGCCCGGGTGCGGTACGCGGGCAGGCTCGGCGGGATCACGGGCCCGCGGAGGCCGCGGCCCCGGCGGTCGCGCCGGCGGGCGGTCGTGCCCGTGACGGCGGGCGGACGGGGACCCCTCACGCGGTCACTGTACGTCCGGTGCGCTGTGCGCCGGGTCCCCGTACGTCGCGTGCCCGCGTGGCGGGCTCCCGCCGCGTCGGCGACGCCAGGTAGCCTCGCTGCGTGAGATCCGGACGTCAGTGCTCGCGGAACGCCTGCGGGCGCCCCGCCGTGGCCACCCTGACGTACGTGTACTCCGACTCGACGGCGGTCCTCGGGCCGCTGGCCCAGCTGGCGGAGCCGCACTCCTACGACCTGTGCAGCGAGCACGCCGGGCGCCTCACGGCGCCCCGTGGCTGGGAGGTCGTGCGCCTCATGCCGGAGTTCGTGCCGACCGGCCCCACCCCCGACGACCTGGTCGCCCTCGCCGAGGCGGTGCGCGAGGCCGGCCGGCCCCGTCCCGCGGCCGCGGCGCCGCCCGTGGACACCGGTGACGGCCTGCGGCGCGGGCACCTGCGGGTCCTACCCGGAGAGGGCTCCTGACCGACCGTGCCAGAGACGTCTCCCGACCTCGGTCGTTCGCCCCGCGAGTGCGGCTCGTGCGGCGGGACGGACCTCACGAGGCTCCCGATGGTGCTGACCGACGGCACGGAGGTCACGTTCATCTCCTGCAACGCCTGCGAGACGCGCGAGTGGCTCCTCCCGCTGCCCGACGGGACGTGGCGCACGGTGCCGATCGACGTGGTGCTCCGGCGCACCGCCCGGCCGCACTGAGCGGCGTCCCGGGCCACCGTCGCAGGTCACTAGGCTGCCCCGCATGACCTCTCTGGCCGACCTCGTCAAGGCGTACGACGTCAGGGGTGTGGTCCCCGAGCCCTTCTCACCGGACGTGGCGCGGGCGATCGGCGCGGCCTTCGCCGCCGTCGTCGGCGGGCCGTGCGTCGCCGTCGGCCGGGACATGCGGCCGTCCGGTCCCGCCCTCGTGGACGCCTTCGCCGAGGGCGTGACGCGGGCGGGGATCGACGTGGTGCGGATCGGGCTGTGCTCCACCGACGGGCTGTACCACGCGTCCGGCGCCCTGGGGATGCCGGGGGCGATGTTCACGGCGAGTCACAACCCCGCCGAGTACAACGGGATCAAGCTGTGCCACGCGGGCGCGCGGCCGGTGGGCCAGGACACGGGCCTGGCGGAGGTTCGGCGGCTGGCCGAGGGGTACCTCGACGCCGGGTTGCCGGAGCCCGCGGCCCTGCCCGGTACCGTGTCCGACCGCGAGATGCTCGCCGACTACGCGACCTTCCTGCGGGGTCTGGTGGACCTGCGCGGGATCCGGCCGCTGCGGGTGGTCGTCGATGCCGGCAACGGGATGGCCGGGCTGACGGTGCCCGCGGTGCTCGGCGACGCCGTCGGGCTGGGCGCCCTGCCCGTCGACGTCGTCCCCCTGTACTTCGAGCTCGACGGGTCGTTCCCCAACCACGAGGCGAACCCGCTCGAGCCCGAGAACCTGCGCGACCTGCAGGCCGCCGTCGTCGAGCACGGTGCGGACCTCGGCCTCGCCTTCGACGGGGACGCCGACAGGTGCTTCGTCGTGGACGAGCGTGGGCTGCCGGTGAGCCCGTCGGCGGTGACCGCGCTCGTCGGGCTGCGGGAGGTCGCCCGCGAGGTCGAGGCGGGCCGCACGCCCACGGTGATCCGCAACCTCATCACGTCTGCCGCCGTGCCGGACCTGCTGGAGGCGGCGGGCGCGCGGGTGGTGCGCACGAGGGTCGGCCACTCGTTCATCAAGGCGCAGATGGCCGAGCACGACGCCGTGTTCGGGGGCGAGCACAGCGCGCACTACTACTTCCGCGACTTCTTCTTCGCCGACACCGGGATGCTCGCGGCGATGCACGTGCTCGCGGCGCTCGGCGGGGCCACGCGGCCGGACGGGGCCCCCGTGGCTCTCTCCGCGCTGGCCGAGGCGTACGAGCCCTACGTGGCCAGCGGCGAGATCAACTCCCGGGTGGCCGACGTCGAGGCCGCCCGGCAGCGCGTCGTGGACGCGTACGTGACGCGCGCCGAGGCTGGCCGGGTGGAGGTCGACGAGCTCGACGGCCTGACGGTGAGCCACTGGGCCGGCTCACCACGGTGGTGGTTCAACCTCCGCGCCTCGAACACCGAGCCGCTGCTGCGGCTGAACGTCGAGGCCGCGGACGCCGACGTGATGGAGAAGGTCCGCGACGACGTCCTGGCTCTCGTGCGCCAGGGCGGGGAGGAGCAGGGATGAGCGGGACCCTCCCGGACTGGGCGCGTGCGATCCTGCGCTGCCCCGCGTGCGGTTCGGCGCTGCTGGACGGGCAGCGGCCCGACGGAGCCCCCGAGCTCGTCTGCACCGGGTCGGCGTGCGCGCTGGCCTACCCCGTGCGGGACGGCGTGCCCGTCCTCCTGGTCGACGAGGGGTACCCGGCGGCCGGGACGGCCTGACGTCCGCCACGAGCGGGCGACCATCGCACGGCCGGCTGCTCGGCGTGGTCGTGCTGCTCAGGGCCGCGGGTGTACCCGGGGCGGGACGTCGTCGTCCCGCCCCGGGCACGTCCTCACTCGCCGGCGGCCGCCTTGATCTCGTCGAAGAAGCCTGGGTTCTCCTCGAGCCACTGCTCGACGGAGCCCTCGGGGTCCTCCCCGTCGTTGATGTTGAACATGATGTTCTCGAG
>JAEWQZ010000064.1 GCA_023460255.1 Actinomycetes bacterium | reverse complement strand
TCGTCGACGTCGGCGACCCGAGCGCCCCGCGACCGGGGCTGGGCGTCGGGCTCGGACCGACGACGGGCGGCGCGGCGCGCTTCCTCACGGTGTCCTCGACGCGCTGGGAGGGCGTCGTCAGGTTGCTGGACGTGCCGACCACGCTGCTCACGGCCCTCGGCGCGCCGAACCCGCCCGAGCTCAGCGGTGCCCCGCTGGCGACGGGGGCCGTGCGGCCCGCCGACACGGCTGCCGCCGTCGACCAGCTCGCGGAGCTGAGCGTGCGCGACCTGGCGCTGCGCGGTGTGTCGGGCTCCGTCACGACGACGCCGATGCTGGTCGGGCTCGCGCTCCTCGGCGTCGGCGTGCTGCTCGGGGCGCGGCGGGTACGACCGGCGGTGGTGCGCCCCGTGGCGCGGGCCGTCGACGCCGCCCTGCTCGTCCTCGCCTCGATGCCCGCCGGCGTCTACCTCATGACGACGTGGCTCTGGTGGCGGGGCGGCACGCCGGTGCTGGACATGTGGCTCTGCCTCGCCGCGGCGACCCTGACCGTCGCCGGGGTCGGTGCCCTCGCGCCGCGACGGCCGGCCTGGGCGGCCCCGGCGGTCATCGCGGGCATCATGTTCGCGGTGCTCACCGTCGACGCGCTGCTGGGCACCCCGCTGCACAGGGGCTCGCCGCTGGGTCCGGCCCCGGCGCTCGGTGGGCGGTACTACGGCTTCGGCAACCCCACCTACTCGGTGTACGTCGTGGCAGCGGTGGTCGCGGTCGCGGGCCTGGCGACCTGGCTGCTCGGACGGGGGCGGCGGCGGGCGGCGCTCGTCGTGGCGGTGCTGGGCTCCGGCGTCGCGCTCGTGGTGGACGTGTGGCCGACGCTCGGCGCCGACGTCGGCGGGGGCCTGGTCCTGCTGCCGGTGCTCGGGGTGCTCGTGCTCGCCGTCGCGGGCGTCCACGTGAGCTGGCAGCGGCTGGCACTCATCGGCGTGGCGGGGCTCGTGCTCGTCGCGGGGATCGGCTGGCTCGACTGGGCCCGCCCCGCGGCCGACCGCTCGCACCTCGGGCGGTTCGTGCAGTCGGTGATCGACGGCACCGCATGGGAGACGGTGAGCCGCAAGGCGGGCTTCGCGCTGTCGTCGCTGACCAGCGGGCCGACGTCGTGGCTGACGCTGGCCCTGCTCGTGTGGCTGACGCTCGTGCTCTGGCGGCGGCGCGGGCTCCGCGCGCGGTGGCTCGCCCGGGTGGAGGCGGCGTGGCCGCTCGCGCACCCCGTGCTGGTGACCCTGGTGCTCGCCGCGGTCGGCGGCGCGGTCGTCAACGACTACGGGGTGCGGATCGCGACGATCATGCTCTTCGCGGCCGTGCCGCTCGTCGGGCTCCTCGTGGTGCGGACCCTGCCCGACGGGGGTGCGCCCGGGGACGAGGTGGCCGTCGCCGTCGGGCCCGCGGAGGGTGCGCCCGCAGCACTACCCTTCGACGTGGCCGCGGCGGTCGCCGAGGCGGAGGAGGAGCGCGTCGATGGCTGAGCAGCTGCCCCGCTACGCCTACCTGGGCCCGGCCGGCACGTTCACCGAGGCCGCGCTGCGGCAGGTCGTCGGGCCGCAGGAGGCCGAGTACCTGCCCCAGGTGGATGTCGTCTCGGCGATCGAGGCCGTGCGGTCAGGGCTGGCCGACTTCGCCGTCGTCGCCATCGAGAACTCCGTCGAGGGCGGCGTGACGGCGGTGCTCGACACCCTCGCCAGCGGCGAGCCCCTGGTGCTGCTGCGCGAGATGCTGGTCCCGGTGTCGTTCGTCCTCGCGGCGCGGGCCGGCACCACCGTCGAGGACGTCCGGCGGATCTCCGCCCACCCGCACGCCTGGGCGCAGTGCCGGCGCTGGCTGCGCACGAACCTGCCCGGCGTCGTGCACGTGCCGGCGACGTCGAACACGGCCCCGGCGGCGCTGCTCGCGGGCACCGACGAGAAGCTCGCCTTCGACGCCGCGCTGATCCCCCCGCCCGCCCTCGAGCACTACCCGCTCGCGGTGCTGGCGACCGACGTCGCGGACAGCACCCGGGCGGTGACGCGGTTCGTCGTGGTCGGGCGGCCGGGGCAGGTGCCCGCGCCGACGGGCGCCGACAAGACGACCCTCGTCGTGCACCTGCCGAGCAACCAGGCCGGCGCGCTGCTGGAGATGCTCGAGCAGTTCTCCGCGCGGGGCGTGAACCTGTCCCGCATCGAGTCGCGGCCGATCGGGGACGCGCTCGGCAGGTACTCCTTCTCGATCGACGTCGAGGGGCACATCGCGGAGGAGCGGGTGGCCGAGGCGTTCATGGGCCTGCACCGGGTGTGCCCGTACGTGCGCTTCCTCGGCTCGTACCCCCGGCTGGGAGAGGCGTACGGCGACGTGCGGCCGGGCACCTTCGACGCGGACTTCAGGGACGCGCGGGCGTGGGTCGAGGGCCTGCGGGAGGGTCGCGCCACCTGACCTCGGCCGACCGGTCGTCGTGCGGAGTGTCCCGCGGTTGTGCGGAGTGGTAGGGGGTTGCGCGGGCGGCCACCCCTCATGTGCGGAGCATTGTGCGGCGACACGCCCGGCGTGTCGCCGCACAACACTCCACACATCGAGGGCATCGGGCCGGATCGCTCCGCACAAGCGTGCAACGCTCCGCACACCCGTGGGGGGGTGGGGGCGGAGGGGGGCGAGGACGACGCCGGCCAGCCGCCCGCTCAGCCCTCGGGCTCGGGGTCGGTCCCCGCCACCCGCACCCGGAGCGCACCGGGGTCCACCCGCGCGGCGATCTCGTAGGCCCGGCCGATGATGTCGCCGTCCACCTGCACCTGCTGCGGCTCGCGGGTGCGGACCCGCGTCTCGCGGGCGCGGGCGTGGTCGATCCGGCCGGCCTTGTTCGGCAGGCGCGTGCGCACGCCGAACCGCTGGAGCGCCACCTCCCCGAACAGCTGCGTCCAGCCGAGCAGCCCGACGCGCGTGTCGATCGCCGCGATGTCGAGCCAGCCGTCGTCGATCTCGGCGTCGGGCAGCAGGGTGATCCCCCCGGGCAGCCGGCCGACGTTGCCGATCAGCACGCTGCGCAGCCGGACGTTGAACCACGGCGAGTCGTCCAGCGACATCTGCAGCCGCAGGCGCCGGGTGTGCAGGTGCTTGATGCCGGCCACGAAGTACGCGATCCACCCGACCCGCGCCTTGAGCTCCTCGTCGGTGTCGGCGACCATCGCGGCGTCGAAGCCCACGCCGGAGATCACCAGGAAGATGTGGTCGCGGGCCGGCTCTCCCGTGTCCGCGGGCGTCTCCTCCGGCGCCTCGGCCGCGGGGTCGGCCTCGGCGATCGGGTCGGAGACCTGCGACTCGTCACGCACGACCGTCAGCCAGCCGACGTCGATCGTCCGGTCCCGCCCCATGAGGGCGATGCGCAGGAGGGCCTCGACGTCGCCCAGCGGCAGGTCGAGGTTGCGGGCGAGGAGGTTGCCCGTGCCCTGCGGGACCAGCGCCATCGGCACGCCCGAGCCGGCGAGGCCCTCGGCCACGGCGCGCACGGTGCCGTCGCCGCCCACCGCCACCACGAGCTGCGCGCCCCGGTCGACGGCCTCCCGCGTCTGCCCGACGCCCGGGTCCTCCGCCGTCGTCTCGAGCCACAGCGGCTCCGGCAGGTACCGCGTCGCGCAGGCCTGCACTGCTGCGTCGCGCAGAGCGGGCACCCCCGGCTTGGTGGGGTTCGCGACGAACGCCACGAGGGGACTGTCGGCTGCGGCGTCCGGCGAGGTGGTCGTGCCGAGGCCGACGGCGCCCAGGGCCGGCGGGATCGGGATGCCACGCCCGCGCAGCGCCCGTCGGTTCTGCACGGCGAGGAGGAGCGCCCCGGAAGCGAGCAGGACGGCCACCACCACCGCCACGACGACCCACGCGCCTGACGTCATGGCGCCACCGTACGGGCACCGGCGTCCGGTGACACCTGGAA
>JAEWQZ010000063.1 GCA_023460255.1 Actinomycetes bacterium | reverse complement strand
CCCTCACCGTCGTCCGCGTCGCCCGGCACCTGCTGACGGTGGGCGTCCTGGCCGCCACGGCCTTCGCCGCGACCACCCTCGCGGTGGCCTGGGCCGGCAACCTCTGGTCGACCGCCGCCCTGGCGGGACTCGGCGCCGCCCTCGTCGTCGTGCTCGCCGCAGGGCTGGCCGCCACCGTGCCCACCCCGCCGGGCGGGCCGGACGCACCGGGTGAACCCGGGAGCGAGGACCGCCGACGTGCCGAGGGCCACGGCCCGCACGCAATACAGTGACGCCCGTGAGCTCCACGGCACCCCCCAACGACCGGATCGTCTGGGTCGACTGCGAGATGACCGGCCTGGACCCCGTGGCCGACGCCCTCATCGAGGTCGCCGCAGTGGTCACCGACTCCGAGCTCACGGTGCTCGGCGACGGCGTGGACGTCGTCATCACGCCACCCGCGGCGGCGCTCGAGCAGATGGTGCCGTTCGTGCGTCAGATGCACACGACCTCAGGGCTCCTGGAGGCGCTGCCCGGTGGCACGACCCTGGCGGACGCCCAGGCCCAGGTGCTCGAGTACGTGCGCGCCTGGGTCCCCGAGCCGGGCAAGGCCCCGCTGGCCGGCAACTCGGTGGCCACCGACAAGATGTTCCTCGACCGGGACATGCCCGAGCTCGTCGGCCACCTGCACTACCGGCTCGTCGACGTGTCCTCGTTCAAGGAGCTGGCGCGGCGCTGGTACCCGCGCCTGTACTTCGCCTCCCCGGAGAAGACGGGTGGGCACCGCGCGCTGGCGGACATCCTCGAGAGCATCGACGAGCTGCGGTACTACCGCGCCGCGATGCTCGTCCCCCAGCCCGGGCCGGACTCGGCGACGGCGCGCGAGATCGCCGCGCAGATCCTCGCCACGTCCGTCCGCAACGGCCGCGCAGCGCCGGCGCCCGTCGCACCGGAGCCGGTCGCACCGGAGCCCGGCGACGCCTGAGGCCGGACGCACGCGACGCCGGCCCGGAGGCCGGCGTCGGGATGGGGTGGCTGACGGGACTTGAACCCGCGACCCCCTGGACCACAACCAGGTGCTCTACCTGCTGAGCTACAGCCACCACGGCGCCGCGCTCACGCACGGGCCGACGAGGAGTCTAGCCGGTCCGTGCGGGTGCTCGTCGCCGTGGCCGTGCGGCGGGTGGCGGCCCCGCCCGGTCAGTCCTGTGCGCGGGCGGCCACCGCGTCGGCGAACCGCTCGAGGGCGCCGTCGGCGAGGCCGGTGAACAGCGAGGGCTCCACGAGCTCGAGCTCCATGAGGACCGGCTCGCCGGAGTCGTCGGTCACGACGTCGACCCGCGCGTACAGCAGCGGCTCGGGGACCAGCTCCACGCCGTCGGCGGACGTGTCGAAGAAGCGCCGCGCCGCCCGCACGACCTCGCCGGAGAAGGCGACCTCACGCTCGGACGCCTCGAGCGGGCTCATCCGCTCCTCGCGGTACACGCCCGCGACGCCGACGTCGGGGCCGTCGAGCATGGCGCCCTTGAGCACGCTGTGCGAGTACTCCCCCGCCACGAAGACGTGCGCGCGCTCGCCCACGGTGTCGACGGAGCTGATGTACCGCTGCACCATCACGGTCCGCGCGTCCGCGAGGAGCCGGCGCGCGTGCCCGATCGCCAGCCCGCGGGACTGCGCGTCCATCGCCGTGTACCGGCCCGTGTCGACGGATCCGGCCGAGACCGCCGGCTTGATGACGAAGTCGCCGCTGGCCGGGAACCGCGTGTGCAGCGCCCGGGACGTGAAGACCCGGGTGGGCTCCAGCCACTGCGTGGGCACCACCGGGATCCCGACGGACTCCAGCTCGCGCAGGTAGTGCTTGTCGGTGTTCCACTCCACGACCGGCAGGGGGTTGGCGAGGCGGGACGCGGCGTCCACGCGGCGGGCCCAGGCGATGAACTCCGCGCGGCGCGCGGCGTAGTCCCAGGTCGAGCGGATGACGACGAGGTCGAAGGAGGCCCAGTCGACGGCCGGGTCGTCCCAGACGGCCGGGTGTGCGTCGACCCCGCGCGCGCCGAGCGCGGCGAGCAGCGGGGCGTCGTCCTCGTGCAGGTCGGGCAGGGCGGCGCAGGTGGCGAGCGCGATCCGGGTCACCGGTCCAGCCTAGAGGTGGCCGGGGCGGGCCGTTGACCCGGCGCCGTCCTGCGCCGCGTGGGTGATTTCCAGGGCGGCCCACGGCGGTGCAGGACGGGCGACGCCCGTCTCCCCTGTGCCAGGAGCCCGGTTGTGCGGTTGGATCAGTCCGGTGGACGTGTCGCCGGACGCGTCCAGCAGGAAAGGGCCGGGATCGACGATGATCGAAGCGCTGGGTCGCGACCACGACGGGCAGCAGTCGGGCATGCGGCTCGACGACGAGCCGGATCGTTCGGTGGTCGTCGTGTTCGGGGAGATCGACCTCGCCGTGCGGCAGAACGCCGCCCCGCTGTGCCAGGCGGTGGCCGAGCGTGCCCTCCCCGTCGTCATCGACGCCAGGGACGTCAGCTTCGTCGACTCCGCGGGCATGTCGGTGCTCGTGCGCATCGCGAGGGACGCGGAGGCGGGCGGGTACCCCGTCGTGCTCGAGAACGCCCCGTGGATGCTCAAGGAGCTGCTCACCATCACCGGGGTCGACCGGCTCCTGCCGTTCGCGTCGGGCGAGCCGGTGCCCGAGCACCCCACGAGCCCGCCCGAGGAGCCGGCCGGCTGACGCCGGCGCCCCACCCGAGGGGACGGCGGCGGCGAGCGGACGGCGGCACGACGAAGGCCCCCGGCTCCACCGCCGAGGGCCTTCCGCTGTGCGCCATCAGGGACTCGAACCCCGAACCCGCTGATTAAGAGTCAGCTGCTCTGCCAATTGAGCTAATGGCGCGCGGTGCACGAGGCTACCACCGGGCGGGCGCCCGTGTGAAAACGTCGGTGACCTGCGACGTCACGGACGCGCGTGGGCCGTGCCGGGGCCGTCGCGCCCGTTCGTCAGCGGGACTCGTCGGCGGCCGACTCCCACCAGGCGAGGTCCGGCAGACCCTCGTCCTCGAGGATGTCCGGCGAGTCCGGGCCGGTGGGCTGCGCGAGGTCGGCCAGCAGGGTCAGCGGCACGTGCTCGGCGAGCAGGCGCATGACGTCCTCGCTCGCCCTAGCAGCCGACGGGGCGGCGACCGCCTCCGCGCGCTCGACGTCCGCGACACCGTCCTGCGGCGCCTCGCCCATGGCCAGCCCCCTCTCCTGCCGTGTCATCGGCACGTGACGTGCCTCACCTGAGCCCACTGCACCACCCCGGTGGCACATGCGCAATGGCACGGGCCCGGTGTGCACGAGATCCACACGTCGCCCTGGTGCGCCGCGACGCGCCGAGCGATGTCACAGGCCGAGCGATGTCACAGGTACAGGCCCGTGCCCCGTCCCGACTCTTCGGGCTCCGCGACGCCGTGGATGTCCCGCTCGCGCAGGAGGAGGTAGTCGACCCCGGCCAGCTCCACCTCGGCGCGGTCCTCGGGGTCGAAGAGCACCCGGTCGCCGACGTCCACCTGGCGCACGTGCTGCCCGGCCGCCACCACGAGTCCCCAGGCGAGCCGCTTGCCGACGGTCGCCGTGGCGGGGATGAGGATGCCCGACGCCGACAGCCGCTCCGCCTGCTCCGCGTCGAGTCGGACGAGGACCCGGTCGTGCAGCATGCGCACCGGCGGTCGTGACGGGGCCGGTGACGGGGCCGGCGACGGGGCCGGCGACGCGGCCGACGGGGACCCTGCGGGCGGTTCGCTCCTCACGGCCCCGACGCTACCCGCACCCGCCGCGCGGGACGCCGCCGCGCGGCTAGGCTGGCAGCACCCCCGAGGAGGACCATGCCCCAGCTCGCCGTCGGCGACGTCGCCCCCGACTTCACCCTGCCCACCGCGGACGGCACGAAGATCCGCCTCGCGGACCTGCGCGGCCGCAGCGTGGTCGTGTTCTTCTTCCCCGCCGCCATGACCCCGGGCTGCACCCTCGAGGCCCAGGACTTCGAGGTGCTGCACCCCGAGCTCACGGCTGCCGGCTACGAGGTGGTCGGCATCTCGCCCGACACCCCCGAGAAGCTCGCCGCGTTCGCGGCGGCCTCCGGGCTGACGTACCCGCTGGCCTCCGACGTCGACCGGGCCGTCCTGGAGGCGTACGGCGCCTACGGGGAGAAGAAGCTCTACGGCAAGGTCGTCATGGGCGTGATCCGCTCGACGGTCGTCGTGGACCCGGAGGGCACGGTGGCCGTCGCCCAGTACGGGGTGAAGGCGACCGGGCACGTGGGTCGGCTGCGCCGGGTCCTCGGGCTGCCCGAC
>JAEWQZ010000062.1 GCA_023460255.1 Actinomycetes bacterium | reverse complement strand
CCCCGCCGGGGGGGGCCGGCCCCCCCCCGCGGGGCCCCACGGCTCTGCCTGCCGCGCGCAGCTGGCCCCAGCGCCGGGCGATGCCCCAGAGCGTGACGCGGACCAACGCCTCCACGATGATCCGGTTGCTCATCTTGGAGCGGCCCTGGGACCGCTCCACGAAGCGGATGGGCACCTCGCGGACGACGGCGCCCGCCTGCACCGCCCGCCACGTCATGTCGACCTGGAAGCAGTAGCCCTGCGACTGCACCTCCGGCAGGTCGATCGCGCGCAGGACGTCCGCCCGGTAGGCACGGAAGCCCGCGGTCGCGTCGCGCACCGGCATCCCGATGGCGAGGCGTGTGTAGGTGTTCGCGCCGCGGGACAGCACCTCCCGGTGCCGCGGCCAGTTGACCACGCGCCCGCCGGGCACCCAGCGCGACCCGATGACGAGCCCCGGTGCGTCGGGGCCGTCCGACGCGGCCAGCAGCGCTGGCAGCTCCTCCGGCTGGTGCGACCCGTCGGCGTCCATCTCGACGAGCACGTCGTACCCGCGGTCCAGACCCCAGGCGAAGCCGGCCACGTACGCCTTGCCCAGCCCCTGCTTGCCCGACCGGTGCATGACGTGCACCGCCGGGTCCTGGGCCGCCGCAGCCTCCGCCAGGTCGCCGGTACCGTCCGGGCTGCCGTCGTCGACCACGAGCACGTCCGCGTCGGGGACGGCCGCGCGCAGCCGGGCCAGCGTGCCGGGGAGCGTCTGCGCCTCGTCGTAGGTCGGCACCACGACCAGCACCCGGCCGGTCATCGCGCCGCCGCCCCGACCGGCACCCGCTGGTCGCGCGGCACGCGCCGCGCACCGGACATGCCTGCCACGACGCAGGCCACGCCGAGGACCCGGAACACCCACACGACGGCGTCGCCGGCTCGCGTGGCGGGCGTGGTGGCGGTTCGCAGCGCGAGCGACGCGGTCAGCGCTGCCGGCTCCCAGTGCTCGGTGCGCTGCAGGAGCACCCCCGCCGGGTTGATGACGGCGCTCACGCCCACCGTCGAGACCTGGACCGTCGCCCGGCCGTGCTCCATCGCGCGGATCCGGGACATCGCCAGCTGCTGCAGCGACAGGTCGGTCCGCCCGAAGGTCGCGTTGTTCGTCGGGATGACGATCACCTCCGCCCCGGCCTGCACGGCGTTGCGGATGATGTCGTCGTAGGCGACCTCGAAGCAGATGCCCACGCCGAGCGTGACCGACCGCTCCAGGCGGGCGACGGGGAGCTCGAGGGCGCCGACGGAGTCACCGGGGATCATGTCCGTGCGCACGCGGTCGACGGCGTCCGACACCGCGCGTGCGATCGAGCGGAGGGGGATGTACTCGGCGAACGGCGTCGGGTGCAGCTTGTCGTAGCTCTCCCCCGGACCCGCCTCCGGGTCCCACAGGAGCGCCGAGTTCAGGCGCCCGCCGCCCGGCGGGTAGTGGTCGGTCCCCACGAGGATCGGGGCGCGCACGTCGCGGGCCGCACCCGTCACGAGCGCCGCTGCGTCGGCGTCCGCCCGCGGGTCGATGTCCGTGCTGTTCTCGGGCCAGAGCACGACGTCGAGCGTGCCGGCGGCCTCGGCGGCCAGGCTCTCGGTGCCGGCCACGTGGTTGCGCAGCACCTCCCGCGCCTGCGAGAAGGAGTCCAGTCCACGATCGGGGACGTTGCCCTGGACGACGCCCGCCTCGAGGCGGCCGTCGGTGGCGGCGCTGCTGAGCGGCAGCAGCCAGCCGGACACGAGCACGGCCACCACGAGCAGGGCTGCGGCGCTGGCGGCACCGAGGTCGATGCGGCGCAACGCGACCAGGGAGTAGGCCAGCAGCACGCCGCACACCGCGACGGCGAACGACGCGGCGGGCACCCCGCCGGCCCAGACCCACCGGCCCAGCGGGGAGTCAGCCTGGCCGAAGGCGAGACGTCCCCACGGGAAGCCCCCGAACGGGGCGATCGAGCGCGCCTCCTCCATCGCCACCCAGCAGATCCCGAACACCGGCACCTGGAAGCGGGCGGCCCGCCAGATCACCTCCCCGCGCCGCGCCCAGGACCACGCCGCGCCGAACAGCGCCACGAACCCGGCCTCCGTCACGGCCAGGGCGAGCCACGGCACCGGCCCGACAGCAGCGGCGACGAACGTGATGTGCGGGAGGAAGAACGCCAGGCCGAAGACGAGCCCGACGAGCGCGTTCCAGCGGGCGCTGTCCCGGCCGAGCGCGAGCACCAGCGCCGCCATGCCGAGCAACGTCAGGGGCCACCAGCCCAGCCCGGGGAAGCCGAGCTCCGCCACGAACCCTCCCCCGCCGGCCAGCAGCAGCGTCGTCGCGCGACGGGGGGCGGGGAGCACCGGACAAGGGTATCGGGCGCGGGCAGCAGGCCCGCTGCAGGGTCCGTCCCCGCTGTCCTCACGAAGACCGACCGACTGGCCCGCGCGTCCTTCGGACCGGACGGGGCGTGCACGCCCTCGCCCGTTGTCTACTGAACGCGCGGGCCCAGCCGGTGTCCCCCGCAGGCACGCCCACGACACTGTGCCGGCAACGCCGGGACGCGGCATCCGCGGGGAGGAACATGCGCGAACCTACCCGTTTGAGCGCGGGAGTCAAGGTCGCGTCTGCGCAGGTCAGAGCCATTTTCGCAGGTCACGACGACGCTCGTCCGATCGGGTGACGACGCGCGCTCCCGGCGTGTCGGCAGGCGTGTCGCTCAGGGTGTCTCGTAGAGCAGGACGCCGCCGCGCACCGTGCGCA
>JAEWQZ010000061.1 GCA_023460255.1 Actinomycetes bacterium | reverse complement strand
GGGCCAGCCGCCGGCCGTGCTGACCTCGAGGCTCGCCGGGCGGCCCTCGCGCAGCGGCGCAACGGCGAGCGCGACCTGGGCCGGCTCGGCCACCGTGACCTCGAGGGTGCCCGCGACGGGCTCGAGCACGCCGTTGTCGGCCACCAGGCGAGCGACGTGCACGCCGCCCGTGCCCGCCGCCGGGACGCCCTCGACCACCCACGCGTCGACGTCGGTGCGACGGAGCCCGAGGCCCTCCGGCAGGCCCTCGGCCAGCACGGTCGCCTCCGGGGCAGCGGTGAGCGTGACGGTGCGTGTCACCGGCTCGCCCACCGCGGCGCCGAGCGGGTCGAGGCCCGCGACGAACCGCGGCCGTGCGTCGACCCGGACGCGCACCGTGGTCTCGGCGAGGTGCTCGACGCCTCCGATGGTGGAACGCGCCGCCAGCACGAGGTCGTAGGTGCCCGCCGAGCCCTCGGACGGGGTGCCGACGAGCACGGGACCGGAGGCGCCCAGGTCGGCCAGCGTGACGCCCGGCACCTCCCCGTCCAACGTGACCACCGGGCGTGGGTAGCCCGCGAGCGGGAGCGGCAGGGCGACGGCGACGCCCTCGATCATCACCGCCTCGGACGAGGGTGCGGCGAATCGGGGCGGCTGCGTGACCACCAGGTCCCACGCCTGCTCGGCGGTGCCGTGGAGGTTGGTCGCGCGGATGACGAGCTGATGGTGGCCGGGGGCGGCGAAGGCGCCGGTCAGGGTGAGCGATCCAGCTGCCCGGTGAACGGTCAGGCCCGGGGGCACCGGGTCGACGAGCGCCACGTCCGGGGTCGGCACGCCGTCGGCTGCCCAGGTGAGGTCTAGCGGCGTACCCAGCGGGATCTCCGCGGGCGTGGGGGGCGCCGTGATCGCGGGCTGGCCTTCAACGGCGAGTGTGATGGTGCGGGTGGTGACGAGCCCGTTGTCGGCCGTCAGCGTGACCGCGTGGTCGCCGAAGGTCCGCTCGGGGGTGCCGGTGATGGCCCAGCCGCCGCCCTCGAGCGAGGTCAGGGAGAGCCCGGGCGGCAGGCCGTCGGCCGCGAGTCCGGCGACGGGCAGGCCGGTGACGGTCACGGGGATGTCCACCGTCGTGCCGGAGACGACCGTCGCTGTCGTGGGTGCCGTGATCACTGGCCGGTCGCGGACCACGAGCGTGACTGTGTGCTCGGCGCCGGTGTCGGAGGTGAAGGTGATCGGGTGCGTGCCGGGCTCCTCGGGCGCCGTGGTGATCTGGTAGGCGGCGCGGATCGGACCGTCGGCGAGCGTCTGGATCGTGACCACCTCGCTGCCGGCGATCGAGACGTGGTCGATCGGGTAGCCGGTCAGCTCGATGTCGAGGGCGTCGAACGGAGTGCCGGTCTCGACCTCGACGGTGGTCGGTCCGGTCCACCGGTGGGCGGCGACCACGTCGAGGTGCAAGGTGCCGGTGACCGGCGCGCCGAAGGCGTTGGTCAGCGCGAGCGGGACGTCGTAGCCGCCCCGGTCGGCCCGGACGACGGTCCCCGCGAGGGTCCACGTGGTGTCGTCCACCTGGGCCAGGGTGAGCCCGTGTGGCAACGGGCCGGTCGCCGCGAGTGCCGGCCGGTCCCAGCCAGCCGTGCGGATCGTGACCGCCGCTGCCTCGTCGGCGGGGATCGTCGCGGCAGGCAGCCCGTCGGCGAACGACGGCGACGAGAGCACCGTGAGGGTCACCGGCAGCGCGGCCGTGCCGTGCCGGTTGGTGGCCTGGAGGGTGACGGCATACGAGCCGCTCCCGGCATCGGCCGCCCCGGTGGACACGGTCCCGGACAGCGTGCCGTCGGGCGCCAGCTCGATCCCGGCCGGCAGGACCCCCTCCACCACGGACACGGTCGGTGCCGGCGTCCCGACCAGGCCCGGCGTCCACGACACGGACTGGCCTTCACGAACGGTGAGCGACGCGGCGTCGTCGTCGAACGCCGGCCGCTCCTCGACCGTCAGGGCGAGCGTCGTCGTGGCCGTGCCGTACTCGTTCTCCGCCTGGACGGCCACCGTCCAGGCGCCGACCTGGGTGGGCGCGCCCCCGAGGCGAAGGTTCCCCGTGCCGTCGTCGGCAGCCGTGACACCCTCGGGCAGGGTGCCGTCGACGATCGTCATCGCGGGCGTTGGCAGGCCCGATGCGCGGACCGCTGTGGTGGGTGTCTCGCCGATGAGGAGCGTCGCGGCGACCGGCCCGTCCAACGCCGGGGGACCGGTGAGCTCGAGGGCGAGCGTCGCAGTGCCGGTGACCCCGTTGTCGGCGGTGAGGGTCACCGTGTGCCGGCCGATGGCGGCCGGTTCCGCCGTGCCCGCGATCGTCCATGCGCCCGGGGCGGACGGCACGAGGCTCAGGCCCTCCGGCAGGCCCGCGGCGGCCAGTGTCACGGCATGGGTGCTCGTCACGGTGACAGGGATGCCGACGGCGTCGCCGACGTGGGCAGTGGCCGGCGTCACGACGTGGACCACCGGCCGGTCCCGCAGGGCGATGTGCGTCGTCAGGCACGGGTTCGTCTGCTCCAGGCCCACGTAGGGGCAGACGGTGTAGGTCTGGTCCCACCTCGGAGTCCCGATGACGTCCACGTAGACGTCGCGGGTGGACCAGTCCACGTCGATGTTCAGCCCACCATCCGACGAGGGCCGGTTGAGGCCGACGTTGACCGGGTAGCCCGTGAGGTGGAGGCGGACCGGCGTCATGGGTTCGCCGCGCGGCGTCACCACCGTCCGGCCGTTCGGCGTCTCCCAGCGCAGAGGGGCATTCACTCGCACGGCGATGGTCCTGGTGACGTCCGGCCCGAAGCCGTTCGACAGGACGACGCGCACGGAGTAGCCGCCCCTGTCCGCCCGGCTCACCGTGCCCGCGAGGTGCCAGGCGTACGGGTCCAGCGGGTCCTGGGTCAGCGTCAGACCCGGCGGCAGCGGGTCGATCACGGTCAGGGACGGCGGCGGCACGCCGACCGTCGTGAGGGTGCCGGTCATCGGGGAGTCCGCCGTCGCGACGAAGCTCACGGATCCCCACGGCTCGTCGGCCACGAGGTCGGGCGCCTGGCCCACGTCCAGGACGAGCGTGAGAGTGTCGGAACCGAACTCGTTCGACGCCGTGATGGTCGCCTCGTAGTGCCCCAAGGCTGTCGGCCTGCCGTCGAGGTAGGAGTCCATGAGCCACATGCCCGGGGGGAGCGAGCCCGAGGTCACGGTCACGGTGGGCCAGGAGTCGTAGGGCAGGCCGAGGCTGATCCACGTCCAGTCGTCGAGCACGAGTCGTCGCTCGAGCTGCCCCTGCGCGAAGACCGGTGCCCGGCCGACCTCCACTTGGGTGAACGTCTGGACGGTCCCGAGGGAGTTCGTAGCGCGGACCTCGACGAAGTACGTCCCGATCGCAGAGGGACTGCCGGTCAGCGCGAGGCGGCCGGCGCCGTCGTCGACGGCCGTGAGCCCCGCCGGGAGGTAGCCGGATGCCACGGCGAGGGTGGGCGTCGGATAGCCCGTGGCGACCCAGGCGGCGTCGGACGGAGCGCCGACCGTCAGGCGGATCGTCGGGAGGGGCGCGATCTGCGGCGCCCCCTGCACGGTGAGCGTCAGCCCCGCTGACGCCTCGCCGAGGGCGTTGCGCGCCGTCAGGACGACGGCGTGCACGCCGAGCATGGCGCGGCTGGTCGTCCCGCGCACGGCCCAGGCCCCGCCGCCCAGGTCGACCAGCGCGAGCCCGGCGGGCAGGTGCGCCGCCTCGAGAGCGGGCGCGGGCGATCCGGTGGTGGTGACCGGCACGTCGAGCACGGCGCCCGCCGTGACGGTCCGGGCGGCCGGGGCGGTCACCGTCGGGCGAGAACCGACGACGACGTCGAACGTCGCGACGTCGCTGCCCACGTCGTTCGTCGCGGTGGCGGTCGCCGTCCACGTCCCGGTGGACGACGGCGTGCCCTCGACGCGCGCGCCGGACGCCGTCGGGGTGGCGGCCAGACCGGGCGGCAGCCCCTGGACGTCGACCACCGGCGGGGGCCAGCCGCTCGCCGTCACCGCCACGGGTGCGATGGGTTCGCCGACCGCTACGGTCAGGGGCGCCACGGGCGCGACGACGGGCAGCGCGGTGACGGCGAGGTCGAGCTCGAGCGACGCCGTCGTGAGCCCGTTGGACACCGTGACGGTGGTGGGTGCCGATCCGGCGGGTCCGGGGGTGGTCCCGGCGATCGTCAGGGTGTGACCGGTGATCGTTCCGGTCAGGCCCGCGGGCAGCGGCGGGTCGAAGACGGCGTCGGTCGGCCCAGGGTCACCGGCGACCTCGAGGGTGTGGCTGAACGGCGCCCCGAGCGCGGGTCGGAGCACCGGTTCGCCCGTGACCTCCAGGGCGCCGAGATCGGCGGCCGCGATGGTGCCGAGCGCCGCCAGGGAGGCTGTCACCACAACGGCGGCGACGCGGATGACGCGTCGGTGGCCGCGTCCGGCGGGCCGGGCAGGCATGATCGCTCCGCGGCCCGGTAGGGCAGCCGGCGAGGCGTGCGGGCCGGGGCGCCTCCCCTCGACCTTGGCACCGTTCGGCGCCGCGCAGGCGGCGCGC
>JAEWQZ010000060.1 GCA_023460255.1 Actinomycetes bacterium | reverse complement strand
AGCCGGCACAGCTCGATCCGGTCGGCCACCTGCGGCGCCGCCGCGGCGTCCCCGGCGAGGCGGGTGAAGGCGACGAGCTCCCAGGAGCCGAGCAGGCCGAGGACGGCGCGCAGCCCGGGGTCTGCCGCGTCGGCGGGCCGGGCGTCGGGCGGGCTGTCGGGCTGCACGCTGTCGGGTCGGGCGGCCGGGCTGACGATCACGCCCGACAGGCTAGACCCGGCGACCAGGTACGATGGTCGCGTTCGACGGTTGACCGGTCGTCCCGAACCCTCCCGCTGAGGCAGCGGGCTCACCTGCGCGATCGGCTGCCGGCCCCCGCTCCGGCGGTGCGGGCCCGAGGCGCCACGCCTCGCGTGGCCCCGCCGGAGCCGACCTGAGGTGATCATGACGACCGACACGTCCCAGTACCCCGCCACGCCCGACAGCACCGACGACGCCCTCGTCGAGGTCGTCGCCGACGAGCCCACCGCCGCGGACGGGCGGGCCGGTCAGGCGCCCCCGACCGCGTCGTTCGCCGACCTCGGCGTCGGCGCCGACGTCGTCGCCGCGCTGGCGGACGTGGGCATCACGCACCCGTTCCCGATCCAGGCGATGACCCTGCCCGTCGCGCTCCAGCGCCATGACATCATCGGCCAGGCGAAGACCGGCACCGGCAAGACCCTGGGCTTCGCGATCCCGATCCTCGAGCACGTCGTGGGGCCGGGCGAGCCCGGCTTCGACGACCTGCCCGCCCCCGGCAAGCCCCAGGCGCTCGTCGTCGTGCCGACGCGCGAGCTGTGCGTCCAGGTCGCGAACGACCTCGCGACGGCTGCCAAGCGCCGCAGCGTGCGCGTCGTCCAGGTCTACGGCGGCCGCGCCTACGAGCCCCAGGTCACCGCGCTGGCCCGGGGCGCGGAGGTCGTCGTCGGCACGCCCGGACGCATGATCGACCTGATGAACAACAGGTACCTGGACCTGTCCCGGGTGAGCACCGTCGTGCTGGACGAGGCCGACGAGATGCTGGACCTGGGCTTCCTGCCCGACGTCGAGCGCCTCCTCGCGGCAACGCCCGCCCAGCGCCACACCATGCTCTTCTCCGCGACCATGCCCGGCCCGGTGGTCGCCATGGCGCGGCGCTACATGAGCCAGCCGACGCACATCCGCGCGGCCGACCCGGACGACACGGGCAAGACCCTCAAGGCGATCAAGCAGGTCGTCTACCGGTGCCACGCGCTCGACAAGGTCGAGGTGCTCGCCCGCCTGCTCCAGTCCACCGACCGCGGGCTGACCATTGTCTTCGCCCGGACCAAGCGCACGGCCGCGCGCGTCGCCGACGAGCTGACCGAGCGCGGGTTCGCCGCGGGCGCGATCCACGGCGACCTCGGCCAGGGCGCCCGCGAGCAGGCCATGCGGGCCTTCCGCACCGGGAAGATCGACGTGCTCGTGGCCACCGACGTCGCCGCCCGCGGCATCGACGTCGACGACGTCACCCACGTCGTCAACTACCAGTGCCCGGAGGACGAGAAGGTCTACCTGCACCGCACCGGCCGCACGGGTCGCGCGGGCCGCACCGGGACCGCCGTCACGTTCGTGGACTGGGACGACGTCCCGCGCTGGAGCCTCATCGACAAGGCCCTCGACCTCGGGTACCCGGAGCCGATCGAGACCTACTCGAGCTCGCCCCACCTGTACACCGACCTGGACATCCCCGAGGGCACCAAGGGCACGCTCCCCCGGTCCGCCCGCACGCGCGCGGGACTCGCGGCCGAGGAGGTCGAGGACCTCGGCGAGACGGGCGGGAAGGCGCGCAAGGGCGGACGGCCGGACGGCCGGGGCGGTCGTGACGGTCGGGACGGTCACGACAGGCGCAGTGGGCACGGCGGGCACGGTGGACGCGGCGACGGCAAGCGGGATCACCACGACCGCCCGCGGGGCGAGCACCACGACCACCCCAAGGTCGCCGGCCAGCCGCACGGGCGACGCGCAGCCGCCTCCGGCGAGTCGGGCGAGCGTCCCGCGGCGGCCGACGGTGCCACGACCGGCCCGGCCCGACGTCGTCGTCGGACCCGGCGTCGCGGCGGCAGCGGGAACGGGCCCGCCCAGCCGGGCGGCGCTCAGCCGACGGACGGCTGAGGGGCGGCACCGATCTCGGAGGCGCTCGTCGGGCCGACGGCCCGGCGGGCGCCCTCGCCATAGGCGATCCGTCGCATGAAGACCTCGAAGGGTCCCCGCCGTCCCGCACGGTGCAGGGCCAGGGCCACGCAGGCCGTGCCGACCCACACGAGGACCGCGATCCCCGCCGCCTGCGCGGTGCGCAGGCGCGCTCCCAGGTCCAGGCCCCACGGGCTCAGCAGCGGCGCGAGCGCGACCGACTGCAGCAGGTAGCACGTCATGGACCGCTCGCCGACGGCCGTGATCGCGCTGAGGACGACGCCCCGCGGCCGGCCCCGCCACCGGGCGGCCAGCCAGCCGAACAGGCAGACGTAGCCGAGCCCCATCACCTGGCCCGAGAGATCGTGCCCGGCCGACACCAGCCCCGACACGACCCCCGTCGACCTCCACACGCCACCGACCTCGAGCGCCCACGGCAGGTTCATCACGAGGTTGACGACCGACGCCCACAGGGCGCACCGGCCCAGCGTGCGGCGGTGGAGCCAGGGTTGCTGCAACCACCCCGCCCGGTGGATGAGCACACCGGCGGTGATGGTCGGGACAGCCACCAGGCAGGCCGCGAGGAGGAGGCTCCCGGCGAGGCTCCCGGCGACGCGATCTACGACGCTCGTCAGGTAGTCGGAGCTGCCCCCACCAGGAGCCGGGTAGGGCGGCCGATCCCCCACCGTCTCCACGGCCGTGACGACGACGGCGGCGACGACCCCGACCAGGCCCGCCACGAACCAGCGCCGCAGCACTCGCGCCGGCCGCTGCACGAACGCCAGCGCAAGCAGACCCATCACCCCGTAGAAGAACAGGATGTCGCCGCCGAAGAGCAGCGCCGAGTGCACCGCACCGATGGCGACGAGGCCCCAGCTCCGGCGCAGCACCACCCTGCGCGCGTGACCGGGTGACACGCCACGTGCGCCGAGCCGGGTCACGATCATCGACAGGCCGAAGCCGTACAGCGTCGAGAACATCGGCCATGAGCGGTCGTCGGCGAGGAACGCCGTGAGCCCGTCGACCACATGGTCGAGCGGGCTGTCGGTCAACGGCCGGTAGCCGGCCCCCATGGGCCGCGCGTTCAGGAACCCCCACACGTTGGCGAGGGCGATGAACAGCAGGAGGACCCCCCGCGCGAGGTCCGGCCCGAGCGATCGCGCCCCCCGGTCGATCGGGCCGGAGTGCACGGTCGTGATGCCCGGCGATCCCTGGTCCGGCGGGACCCCCGGCTGGTCCGGCGACCCCGGCGTGCCCGGGTGCGTGGGGCAGGGTGCGCTGCTCGGCGGGATCATGATCGGCAACGTACGGACAGCCGACCGCCCGGCCTACCGGGGACTCCCCTGATCGATCACCCATTCGCCCGGACGCGGGCTACGACCCCTCGATGAACGCCCTGATCGCGTCGGCCATCAGCTGCACGGCGATCGCGGCGAGCAGCAGACCCGCGATGCGCGTGACGAGCGTCGTCCCGCTCTCCTTGAGCACCCGGTTGATCGCTCCGGCGAACCGCATCGAGAGCCACAGCGTCACGTGCACGGCCAGCACGCCCAGCGCGATGGCCACCCAGTCGGCGCGGTCCTGCGCGTGCTGGACGAAGACCATGGTGGCGACGATCGCGCCCGGCCCCGCGAGGAGCGGGGTGCCCAGCGGCACGAGCGCGACGTTGACGTTGCCGTTCTCCGACGGCGCCGGGTTCTCCATCTTGCCGGTGAGCAGCTCCATCGCGACGAGCAGGAGGAGCAGGCCACCGGACGCCTGGAGCGCGGGCAGCGAGATGTTCATGTAGTCGAGCACCTGCTGCCCGAACAGCGCGAACACGACGATGACGCCGAACGCCACGAGGATCGCCTGGCGTGCCGCGCGGCGGCGCTGCCGACCTGTCATCGTCCCGGTGAGGGCGAGGAAGACCGGCACGGTGCCGGGCGGGTCCATGATCACGAACAGCGTGACGAAGACCTCGAGGAAGACCTGGACGTCGAGCACGGCGCTCATGGTTTCACGACCGGCAGGCGCCCCTGCGCCACGAGCCGGGCCAGCACGTCGGGCGCGGTGGTGTACTCGCCCAGACGGTTGGGCTTGCCGGCCCCGTGGTAGTCGCTGGCGCCGGTCACGAGCAGCCCCAGCTCGGCGGCGAGCGTGGTCAGCCGCGCGCGCTGCGCCGGCGGGTTGTCGCGGTGGAGGACCTCCAGGCCCGCCAGGCCGGCCTCGGCCGCGGCGCGGATCGTCGTGTCGGTGACGATGCGGCCCCGCGCCGCCGCGCCCGGGTGCGCCATCACCGGCACCCCGCCGGCCGCGCGCACCATCCGGACGGCGTCGAGCAGGTCCGTGGCGTAGTAGGGCACGTAGTACGGGGACGACGTCGCCAGCATCGACGCGAACGCGGCGCCCCGGTCCGGCACCAGCCCGGCGGCGACCAGCGCGTCGGCGATGTGCGGGCGGCCGATGGTGGCCCCCTCCTGCGCCTGGGCGGCGACGTCGTCCCAGGTGAGCGGGTGGTCGACGGCGATCCGGTCGACCATCGCACGGGCCCGGTCCCGGCGGGAGGCCCGGATCCGGTCGGCCTCGGCGAGCAGCGCGGGGTCGGCGGCGTCGTACAGGTACGCGAGCAGGTGCACGCTCGTGCCGTCGGCGCGGCAGGAGAGCTCCGCGCCGCGCACCAGGG
>JAEWQZ010000059.1 GCA_023460255.1 Actinomycetes bacterium | reverse complement strand
CCGGAGACGGTGCTCACGCTCAGCACGCCGACGCCGGCCCAGCACATCGTCCTGTGGTTCCCCGCCCTGCCCCAGACGCCCGACGGCAGCAACCGGATCGAGCTGTACGAGGTCACCGTCTCCTGAGTCGGAGGGCGTCGACGGCAGGTCGCGTGGTGGTCACCCGTGCGTCGGCGGTGCGTGGGAACATGGCACATCTAGGATCTGTTGACGCCGACGGCACAGGATGTTGTGCCCGCCGCCCCGCGATCCCCGCGTGGACCCATCCGGAGTGAGGACCGAGAAGTGACCGAGAACGTCCGCGACATCGTCATCGTCGGTTCCGGGCCGGCCGGCTACACCGCGGCCATCTACGCCGCCCGCGCCGGCCTCGCGCCGGTGGTCGTGGCCGGCTCGGTGACGGCCGGCGGCGCGCTCATGAACACCACCGAGGTGGAGAACTTCCCCGGGTTCGTCGACGGCGTCATGGGCCCCGAGCTCATGGAGACCATGCGCAAGCAGGCCGAGCAGTTCGGCGCGGAGATCCTCTACGACGACGCCTCGCGCCTGGAGCTGGACGGCCCGGTGAAGACGGTGGTCACGGGCGGCGGGGAGACCTACCGGGCCCGCGCCGTCGTGCTCGCCATGGGCTCCGCCTACCGCGAGCTGGGGCTGCCCGACGAGAAGCGGCTCTCCGGCCACGGGGTGTCGTGGTGCGCCACCTGCGACGGGTTCTTCTTCCGCGGGCAGCACGTGGTCGTCGTCGGCGGTGGGGACTCCGCGATGGAGGAGGCCACCTTCCTCACGAGGTTCGCCGAGACCGTGACCGTGGTGCACCGGCGCGACGCGCTGCGGGCCTCGAAGGTGATGGCCGACCGCGCGACGTCGAACCCCAAGATCCGGTTCGCCTGGAACAGCGAGGTCGCCGCGATCCACGGCGCCGACCGCGTCACCGGCGTCACGCTGCGGGACACGGTCACCGGCGAGGAGCGGCAGCTCGAGGCGACGGGCCTGTTCGTCGCGATCGGCCACGTGCCGCGCAGCGAGCTCGTGGCCGGCCAGGTCGACGTCGACGCCGAGGGGTACGTCCTCGTCGGTGCCGACGGCGCCCGCGGGACCGCCACGAGCGTGCCGGGGGTCTTCGCGGCCGGCGACCTCGTCGACCACACCTACCGCCAGGCGATCACCGCGGCCGGCACGGGCTGCGCCGCCGCCCTGGACGCCCAGCACTACCTCGCCGCGCTCGTCGACTCCGCCGAGCCCCCGGCACCCGCCGCCCTGCCCGAGACGATCGAGGAGACCCTGTGAGCACCACCCATGTGACCGACGCCACCTTCGCCGACGAGGTGCTGAAGTCCGACCTGCCGGTGCTGGTCGACTTCTGGGCGCCGTGGTGCGGGCCGTGCCTCCAGGTCGCGCCGATCCTCGAGGAGCTGTCGACCACCTACGCGGGCCGGGTGAAGATCGTCAAGATCAACACCGACGAGAACCCGCAGGTCGCGCAGGCGTACGGGATCATCTCGATCCCGACCATGAACGTGTACAGCGGTGGCGAGCTCGTGAAGCAGATCATCGGGGCGCGTCCCAAGCCGGCCCTCGTCAACGAGATCGAGCAGGTGCTCGCCCCGGCCTGACGGGTCCGACGCCATGCAGGGCGTCGTCCGCCATGCGGTGCCGTGGGTCCCGACATCCGGACGCGCCGGGGGCTCGGCGGGACGAATGCACTGCGGGGCTCCGCGCCGCCCATGGCAGACTTCCTGCCATGACTCCCGAGACCGGCGAGCCGATGGGGCAGGTGACGCCTGCCTCCGGCAGCGCCGCCCACCCCGTCCAGCCCGTCACCGGGACCCGCCTCGACCCGTGGGTCGACGCCTACGCCGACCGCACGCACGGCATGCGCGCGTCGGAGATCCGGGCCCTGTTCGCCGTCGCGAACCGCCCCGAGGTGATCTCCCTCGCCGGCGGCATGCCGTACCTCGAGGGCCTGCCGCTGGAGGCCCTGGCCGAGTCGGCCCACGAGCTCGTGCTCAAGCGCGGCACGACGGCGCTCCAGTACGGCATCGGCCAGGGCGACGAGACGCTGCGCGAGCAGATCCTCGAGGTCATGCGGATGGAGCACATCCACGCCCATCCCGACGACGTCGTCGTCACCACCGGCTCACAACAAGCGCTGGACCTTGTGACGCGCTTGTTCGTCAACCCAGGCGACGTCATCGTCGCCGAGGCGCCGAGCTACGTCGGGGCCCTCGGCGTGTTCCGCTCCTACGAGGCCGACGTCGTGCACGTCCCTCTGGACGAGGACGGCCTGGTGCCCGAGGCGCTCGACGAGACGCTCACCCGGCTCGCCGCGGAGGGCCGCCAGGCGAAGCTCATCTACACGGTGCCCAACTTCCACAACCCCGCCGGCGTGACCCTCTCCCCGGAGCGCCGCCCGCGGGTCCTGGAGATCGCGCGGCGGCACGGGGTGCTCGTCATCGAGGACAACCCGTACGGGCTGCTCGGCTTCGACGCCGAGCCCATCCCGGCGATGCGGTCGATGGACGAGACCGGCGTCGTCTACCTGGGCTCGTTCTCCAAGACGTTCGCGCCCGGCTACCGGGTGGGCTGGGCCGTCGCGCCGCCCGGCATCCGCGAGAAGCTCGTGCTGGCCAGCGAGTCGGCGATCCTCTGCCCGTCGAACGCGTCGCAGCTCGCCGTCTCCACGTACCTCACGAACCACGACTGGCGCGGCCAGATCAAGGCCTATCGCGAGATGTACCGCGAGCGCCGCGACGCGATGGTGGGGGCGCTCGCCGAGCACCTCCCCGAGGCGAGCTGGACGGTGCCCCGCGGCGGCTTCTACACCTGGGTCAAGCTGCCCTACGGCATCGACGCCCGGGCCATGCTCCCCCGCGCCGTCACCGCGCTCGTCGCGTACGTGTCCGGCACGGCGTTCTACGCCGACGGCCAGGGTTCGGACCACATGCGGCTCTCGTTCTGCTACCCGACGCCCGACCGCATCCGCGAGGGTGTGCGGCGGCTCGCCGGCGTCGTCGAGGCGGAGGCCGAGCTGGTGCGCATCTTCGGCACCGACGCGCACCCCGAGTCCGGACCCGTGCAGACCGGCGGGCCGGCCACGGTCTGAGTCCACGTCGGCACGACGCGGGTCGGCGCTCCTCGGCGGCGCGGTGGGGCGCGCCGCGCGTGGTCAGCGCAGCAGGCCGGGGTCGTCCGGCGCGATGACGTCCAGGATGCGGTTGAGATCCTGCACGGAGGCGAACTCGACCGTCAGGCGCCCCTTCGACTTGCCGAGCGCGACCTTCACGCGCGTGTCCAGACGGTCGGAGAGCCTGGTGGCGAGATCGTCGAGAGCTGCGATCCGCTCCCCCGGACGCGGGGCGCGGGGTGCCGGCCTCTTGGCGTCGGGCTCGCCGCCGAGGGCGACGATCTCCTCGGTGGCCCGCACCGACAGGCCCTCCGCGACGATCCGCTGCGCGAGCCGCTCCATCGAGGCGGCGTCCGGCAGTCCGAGCAGCGCCCGGGCGTGGCCCGCGGACAGCACACCGGCTGCGACGCGCCGCTGGACGTGCGGTGGCAGGCGCAGGAGTCGCAGCGTGTTGGTGATCTGGGGCCGGCTCCGGTGGATGCGGCGGGCCAGCTCCTCGTGCGTGCAGCCGAAGTCGTCGAGAAGCTGCTGGTAGGCGGCGGCCTCCTCGAGCGGGTTGAGGTCGCTGCGGTGCAGGTTCTCGAGCAGCGCGTCACGAAGGAGGTCGCCGTCGGCGGTCTCGCGGACGATCGCGGGAACGACGTCGAGGCCGGCCTGGGTGCTCGCCCGCCAGCGCCGCTCGCCCATGATGAGCTCGAAGTCGTGCTCGGGATCGGCGTCGGCGTCAGCGAGTGGACGCACGACGACGGGCTGGAGCACGCCGATCTCGCGGATGGAGGCGACGAGCTCGACGAGCGCCTCCTCGTCGAAGCTGGTGCGCGGCTGACGCGGGTTCGGACGGATCCGGGCCACGGGGATCTCGGCGAACCGGGCGCCCGGGACCGGGACGAGGCCGTCGATCTCGACGCCTGCGTCGGTGCTCGCGCCGGGTCCAGCCGGCCCCCCGGTCGACCCCTGCGCGGTGACTGCCGCGGCCTCGAGCCCGTCCTCGGCCGGCGCGCCGTCCTGGGCCGGCACCCCGTCCCCCGCGACAGGCGGACCCGGGAAGAACACGTCGACCGGGCGCGAGTCACGCTCGCCCCCGCTCGGGATCAGCGCACCGAGACCCCGACCCAGCCCACGACGCTTCTCGGCCATCAGTACTCCTTCAGTGGGGTGTCGCCGACGGGGGTGGGCGCTGTCGAGTGCGCCGGGGCGCCGTCATCGCCGGGGTGCTGCGTGCCGACGCCGTGGAGCCCACCGGGCACCGCGTCGACCGTGGGGTGCGCGCGCTCGGCGAGCTCTCGCGCCGCGGCCAGGTACGACAGCGCACCCGTGGAGCCCGGGTCGTAGGTCATCACGGTCTGGCCGTAGCTGGGCGCCTCAGAGATCCGCACCGACCTCGGGACGGTGGTGCGCAGGGTCTGTGCCGGGAAGTGCTCGCGCACCTCCGCGGCGACCTGCTGCGCGAGGTTCGTCCGGGCGTCGTACATCGTCAACAGGATGGTCGACACGTGCAGGGCGGGGTTGAGGTGGTTCTTGATGAGCTGGACGTTCTTGAGGAGCTGGCTGAGACCCTCGAGCGCGTAGTACTCGCACTGGATCGGGATGAGCACCTCCCGAGCAGCGACGAACGCGTTCACCGTGAGCAGGCCGAGGCTCGGCGGGCAGTCGATGAAGACGTAGTCGATGCGGTCCTCGCCGGTCTCCTCGCGGTGGGCGAGGTACCGATCCACCGCGGTGCGCAGCCGGTTCTCACGGGCCACGAGCGAGACGAGCTCGATCTCCGCCCCCGAGAGATCGATGGTCGCGGGCGCGCAGAGCAGTCGCGGGATCCGGGACGACCGCTGGACGACGGCGGCGAGCTCCTCGTCCTCGACGAGCACCTCGTAGACCGACGGGGTCCCCGCTCGGTGATCGACCCCGAGGGCCGTCGACGCGTTGCCCTGCGGGTCGTTGTCGACCACGAGGACGTTGAGGCCGGCCTGCGCGAGCGCCGCGGCGAGGTTCACAGCCGTGGTGGTCTTGCCCACGCC
>JAEWQZ010000058.1 GCA_023460255.1 Actinomycetes bacterium | reverse complement strand
GGGGGGCGCAGGTGCCGGCCGTGCAGGAGCCCGGACGTGACGACCTCGGCGGCGGTCGCCGGGACGCCGCCCGCGGCGCTGACGCGCTGGGGCACGTACCCGATGCGGTCCCAGGGGACGCGGGGGCCGAGCGGCGCGCCGAGGAGCCGGACGCTCCCGGCCGTCAACGGGACGGCGCCGACCAGGGCGCGCACGAGCGTCGACTTGCCGGAGCCGTTGGCACCGAGCAGGGCGACCACCTCGCCCTGTTCGACGACGAGGTCCACGCCACGCACGATCGGTGCGCCGCCCAGGGCCACCGTCACCCCGCGTGCGTCGATCGGCGCGTCGCCCCGGACGTCGGTGGCGTCGGCGGTCACGGGCACCCCAGGCCGGTGCGTAGCGCCTCGAGGTTCTGGTCCATCACCGCACCGTAGTCGTCGTCGCCGTCGTGGCTGTCGAGCGGGTCGAGGGACAGGACCTGGACGCCGAGTCCCTCGGCGAGGGTCTCGGCGACGGCCGGGTCCGCGAGGGGCTCGGTGAACACGGCGCCGACCTCGAGCTCGGCGATGGCGTCGCGCACCTCGCGGATGCGGGCGGGGGAGGGCTCGCCCTCCGGGTCCAGGCCGGACACGCTCACCTGGCGCAGCCCGTACCGGTCCGTGAGGTACCCGAACGCCGCGTGGGAGGTGACCACGACGTCGTTCGCACAGCCCGTCAGTCCGTCGGTGAAGGCGTCGTCGAGCTCGCCCAGCTCCGTCGCGAAGGCCTCCGCGTTGGCCGCGTAGGTGTCCGCATGGGCGGGGTCCGCCGCGGCGAGGGCGTCGGCGATGACCTCGCTGACGGCGGCGAGGCGTGTCGGGTCGAGCCAGAAGTGCGGGTCGAGCCCGCCGGCGTGCTCGTTGCCCTCGTCCTCGTGGCCCTCGTCCTGCTCCGCGTCGTCGTGCTCGTCCGCGGCGCCGGCGGGCAGCGGCCGCAGGTCGGCGGCCCCGGCGACGTCGAGGACGGCTGTGGCGCGCTCCGCAGCGGCCTCGTCGACGGCGGGCTGGAAGCCACCCAGGAGGACGACGAGATCGGCGTCCCCGACGTCGCGCAGCTGTCGCGGCGACAGCTCGACCGAGTGCGGGTCGGTCCCGGCGGGGGTCGCCGTCGTCACGCTCACCAGGTCGCCACCCACCTGCTGCACGGCGTACTGGAGCGGGTACACGGAGGCGAGGACCTCCAGGCGCGCATCCGCGCCGTCCCCGTCGTCCGCCCCTGCGCAGCCCGCGGTGAGGAGGACGAGGCCCGCGAGGGTCAGGGCGCCAGTGGCGCGGTGGGTGGACATGAGGATCATTCTCAATAAGGATCGAGGCGGGTGTCAAACGGCCGCCGGCGGGTGCCTGACGGCTCCCGGGACACCGGTACCCTGGGCGGTCGGCACCAGGCGCGCCGCGCCGGCGCCCCGATGCCCGACCTGTCTGCACGTCCGTCAGCACAGTCCCCACCAGCCGTCGCGCGAGCCACGTGCGACACGCAAGGAGCGCCCAGTGGCAGAGTCCCGCCTCGACAAGGTCATCAGCCTCGCCAAGCGCCGCGGCTTCGTCTTCCCCTCCGGGGAGATCTACGGCGGCACGCGGTCGGCGTGGGACTACGGGCCCCTCGGCGTCGAGCTCAAGGAGAACATCAAGCGCCAGTGGTGGCGGGCGATGGTGACGAGCCGCGACGACATCGTCGGCATCGACTCCTCGGTCATCCTGCCCAAGCAGGTGTGGGTCGCCTCCGGGCACCTGGCCGTGTTCTCCGACCCGCTGACCGAGTGCCTCTCGTGCCACAAGCGGTTCCGCGAGGACCAGATGATCGAGGAGTTCACCGAGCGCAAGGGCCGGGCGCCCGAGGGCGGCCTCGCCGAGGTCCCGTGCCCCGCCTGCGGCACGCGCGGCCGGTGGACCGAGCCCCGTGACTTCAACATGATGCTGAAGACCTACCTCGGCCCGGTCGAGGACGAGTCGGGCCTGCACTACCTGCGGCCGGAGACCGCGCAGGGCATCTTCGTCAACTACAAGAACGTCGAGCAGTCCGCACGCAAGAAGCCGCCGTTCGGCATCGGGCAGATCGGCAAGTCGTTCCGCAACGAGATCACGCCCGGCAACTTCATCTTCCGCACGCGCGAGTTCGAGCAGATGGAGATGGAGTTCTTCGTCGAGCCCGGCACGGACGCGCAGTGGCACCAGTACTGGATCGACACCCGCACGGACTGGTACGTCGACCTGGGGATCGCGCGCGAGAACCTGCGGCACTACGAGCACCCCGCCGAGAAGCTCTCCCACTACTCCACGCGGACCGTCGACATCGAGTACCGGTTCGGCTTCCAGGGCAGCGAGTGGGGCGAGCTCGAGGGCATCGCGAACAGGACCGACTTCGACCTGCGCACCCACAGCGAGCACTCCGGCCAGGACCTGTCGTACTTCGACCAGGTCAAGGGCGAGCGCTGGGTGCCCTACGTCATCGAGCCGGCGGCCGGCCTCACGCGCTCGCTGATGGCGTTCCTCGTCGAGGCGTACGCGGAGGACGAGGCGCCGAACGCCAAGGGCGGCGTGGACACCCGGACGGTGCTGCGGCTCGACCCGCGGCTGGCCCCGACAAAGGCCGCCGTCCTGCCGCTGTCGCGCCACGAGGACCTCTCGCCGGCCGCGCGCGACCTCGCCGCCGAGCTGCGCAAGGTCTGGAACGTCGAGTTCGACGACGCCGGCGCGATCGGCCGCCGCTACCGTCGCCAGGACGAGGTGGGCACGCCGTACTGCATCACCGTCGACTTCGACACGCTGACCGACCAGGCCGTGACGATCCGCGAGCGGGACTCGATGGCGCAGGAGCGCGTCGCGATCTCGCAGGTGCGCGCCTGGCTCGCGGAGCGGCTGATCGGCTGCTGAGGGGGCCTCGCCGTCCTCTGTGCGGAAGGTTCGCCGCGCTCAGTGCGGCCGACCTTCCGCACAGTGCCGCCCGTCGCGGTCAGGGCAGGAGCAGCCACCCCGTGTCGACGAGTCGCCCGGTGTGCGAGACGCCGATCTCCGGGAGCTCGTCGAGGCCGGAGACGTCCACGACCGCAACGTAGACGGCGCGGCCGGGCAGCAGCGGCGTCGTGAACGGCTCGAGCCCGACGCGGCTCTCGACCACCCGCAGGACCGTCCGGTCCGCTCCGGGCGGTACGGCGCCGACGATCGTGACGAGGTCGCCCCGCACCACGCCGTCCGACGCGAGGTCGAAGGCCTCGTCGAGATCGGCGTAGGGCACGCCGACCGTCTCCAGCGGCCACGGGATGCTGAGCTGAGGGTCGCCGAGAACGTGGCCCGTCCGGGCACGGAGCTCCACGGTCAGCACGTGCGGCGTGACCGAGTCGTCGATGCCGGCGGGGAGGAGCACGAGGGCCTCGGCGCCGTCCGGCAGGCCCGGACCCGTCAGCTCCACCGCGGGGCCGAGCTCGGTCTCGACGGTGGTCACGGCGTCGGGGACCCACACCGTCGGCTCCGCGCCCGAGGCGTCCAGGGCGATCTCGTTCGGCGCGCCGTCGGCGTCGGTGCCGAAGCGGACCACCACGTCCGGCCACTCGTCCCTCGGCACGTCCGAGGTCGCGCGGAGCAGGAAGACGGGTGCGTCGATCCCCGGGACGCGGAAGGTCTCGATCGTGTCGACGAGCCGGCCCGCCACCCACACCTCCGGCGGTTCGTCGCCCGCCAGGACACCGAGCACCGTCGACGAGTCGTCGTCGCTGCTCGAGCCGGCCACCGGCCGTGCGGCGAAGGTGAGGGCGAGGCCGGGGTCGCCGAGATCACCGGTCGAGGGGTCGTACGACCGCAGGCCGAGCCAGCCCGGCCGCGACTCCAGGACGTAGCGGCTGCCGGGCTCGTCGGGCACCGCGATGCCCACGTCGGTCATCGGGCCCTCCGCCGTCGCGAACGTCAGCGCCCGGGTGGTGATCGTCATCTGCAGCCCCTCGACGGTGAGAGTGCGTGCGGCGGCCAGCACCATGGGCACGGGGATGCGCTCGAGCGGGAGGTCGCCGTCGAACCGGCCGTCGTCCGGCGCCTCGTCGGTCGGCGCGGGCAGGTCGAGGCTCGCGTCCAGCGTGGCCGCGAACATGCGCCGGCCGTCGCTGGTCGGGGCGGCGAAGGTCGGCAGGAGCAGCGTGGTCGTCGGCTCGCCGTCGGCGCCGAGGATCGCCTGGCGCAGCGTCACCTCGGCCAGCGCGGCGGGGTCGGTGCCGGCCGGTGCGAGGCCCGCGAGCACGTACGTCCCGTCGTCGTAGAAGACGCCGACCGCGAAGCCCTCGTCGGGCGCGAGGTCGGTGGGCGCGCCCAGCGCGATCGGTGAGTACGGGTCGGTGCCGTCGACCTCGTCGCCCCAGACGTCGCGCTCGGCGTCGGTGACGCGCCCGGGCATGGTCCAGCCGTCCCAGTGCGCGCGCTCCAGGAGACTCCCGTCCCCGACGAGGGCGAGGTCGACCGACGTGTCCCGTGAGGCCCAGGTCGTGCCCAGGCCGTGCGGGTCGGGGTCGTCGGTGCCGTCGCTCGCCACGACCGCCAGCTCGCCCTCGGTCCCGTTCGCGGCCCGGAGGCCGAGCAGGAGCGCGTCGGTCCCGTCCGCGAGCGTCGTGGGGACCGGCGTCGTCGCCGCGCGCACGCCGGGGGCGACCTCGACGACGCCCGCGTCGCTGGCCGCGGGCGCCGGCTCCGGCCGGAGC
>JAEWQZ010000057.1 GCA_023460255.1 Actinomycetes bacterium | reverse complement strand
CCTCGGCGTCGTGCACCAGCAGGCCGGGTTCCCGCGCACCCTGACGGTGCGCGAGGTGGTCGGCGGGTGGGCGGTCCGCGCGGGCCGGGCGGCCTCCGACGCCGATCCCGTCCTCGCCGAGGTGGGTCTGCTCGAGCTGGCGAGGCGCCGGGTCACGGCGCTGTCCGGCGGCCAGCAGCGGCGGCTGCAGCTCGCGATGGCGCTCGTCGTCGACCCGACCCTGCTCGTCCTCGACGAGCCCACGGTCGGGCTGGACACGGAGGCGCGTCGTCGCTTCTGGGCGACGCTCGCCGCGCGGCGGGACCGTGGGACCGCCGTCCTGCTCACCACCCACCAGATCGAGGAGGCGGCCGCCGTCGCCGATCGCGTCGTCGTCCTCGACGAGGGCAGGGTCGTCGCCAGCGGCCACCCGACTGACCTCACCGCACAGCTGCCGGACCGCACGGTCACGGCGCGGACGGCGCTGGTGGAGGCCGAGCTCCGCATGCTGCCCGGCGTGCTCGACGTCGTGGTCACGGACGGCCGGATGCGCGCCGCGACCGCCTCGGCCGAGGCCACCGTCCGGGCCCTGCTGGCCGCCGACCCGACGCTCAGCGACCTCCGGGTGGAAGGCGCCACGCTCGAGCAGGCCATCGTCGCGATGACCGCTCGGGAACGTCAGGAGGTGGCGGCATGAACCCGCGGGTGCTGGCCGTCGAGGTCCGGGACGAGCTGTACGCCATCGTCCGCGAACCCACCGCCGTCATGTTCTCGATCGCGATGCCGGTCGGCATGTTCGCCCTGTTCGCGAGCCTGTTCGGGACGCAGAGCACCGGGCCCGTGTCCGGCACGACCCTCATGCTGGCCACGTTCGGCGCCTTCGGCGTCATCTCCGTAGCCCTCACGCCGGGCATCGGCATCGCCGAGGACCGGGAGCGCGGGTGGCTGGCGGTCAAGCGCGTCTCGCCGGTGCCGGTGCGCACGACGCTGGCGGCCAAGGTCGCCGCGAGCCTGCCCGTCGCGTTCGGCGTCTACGCCGCGATGAGCCTGACCGCGCTCGCGATGGGGGCGTTCGACACGGAGCTCGGGACCTGGCTGATGATCGCCGGGCTGCTCCTGCTCGGGTCGCTGCCGTTCGCGCTGCTGAGCATGGCCGTCGGGTTCGTCGCCCGCGGACGCGCCGCCCCCGCCGTCATCAACGCGGTCTTCCTCCCGATGGCGATCGCCGGCGGGCTGTGGATGCCGCTGGACGTGCTCCCGTCGTTCGTGCAGGAGCTGGCGGTGTGGCTGCCGACGTTCCACGCGTCGCAGCTGGGACTGGGCCTGCTGCTCGGCGAGCCGATCCTCGACAACGTCGCCGCGCTGCTCGCCGCCACCGCGGTGACGGGGTCGCTGGCGGCCGTCGCGTACCGTTCGATGCGGGCGTGAACGGAGGCCAGGCGTGACCACCGAGCAGCCGGCGACGGCGTCGGCCGACCCCACCGGTCGGCCGACCGCCGTCGGCCTGCGCCGTGGCGTCGCGCGGTGGTGGTACGTCATCTTCCTCGGCATCCTGACCTTCGAGCCGCTGCTGCAAGGGCTCGGCCTCGGGACCGGGGCCACCACCGGCGCGCAGGCCACCGACTGGCTGGTCGTCGTCGGGCTCGTCGTCGTCGGGTTGGCGCTCCTGATCGTGGGCGAGCTGGGCTCGGACCGCACGAGGACCGTGATCGCCGCGGCGTTCACGGCGCTCGGCGTCGCCACCGTCTGGTTCGTCTCGACGGCGACGGTCTTCTTCATCTACGCCGCGGGGTTCGCCGGAGGTGGGTCGTCCCGTCGGACGGCGCGCCGGTGGTTCGTCGCGCTGACCCTGCTGCTCCTGGTGCTCGCGGTGGTCTCCGAGGTGAACGTGCCGTTCCGGCTCTTCGCGTTCGTGGGGCCCGCCGTGCTCGTGTGGCTGATCGGCGGCTCGGTGCTGACGGAGACCGAGAACCAGCGCGAGGCGGCGCGCCTGCGCGTCGACAACGTCCGCATCGAGCGGCTCGCCACCCTCGGCGAGCGCGAGCGGATCGCCCGCGACCTGCACGACCTCCTCGGTCACACGCTGACCGGGATCGTCGTGCGGGCGCAGCTCATCCGGAAGGTCGCGGGGTCCGACCCGGCGCGCGCCGCCGCGGAGGCGGCCGACGTCGAGCAGCTCGCCCGGGACGCGCTCGCCGAGGTCCGGGCGACCGTCAGCGGGTGGCGCCACCACGCGCTGGACACCGAGCTCGACCATGCGCGCGACGTGCTGGCCGCGGCCGGCGTCGAGCTGCTCGCCCGGGTCGACACGAACGTGTCGATGTCGCCGGCGGTCGAGGCCGCCGTCGCGCTCGCCGTGCGGGAGGCCGTCACGAACGTCGTGCGACACGCCGCCGCGCGGACCTGCCGGATCGAGATCGTCACGGACGGCGACGGCGTGCGCCTGGCGGTCGCCGACGACGGACGCGGTGGGGGCGGTCCCGACGGGTCGGGGCTGTCGGGCATGCGCGAGCGCATCGCCGCGCTCGGTGGCCGCGTGGAGCGTCGCACGGACCGCGGCACGACGCTCACGGTGACGGTTCCGGCGCAGGGGGCGGCGGGCGCCGTCCGGAGCAGGGAAGGGTGGGCCGCGGGATGACGATCCGGACGGTGCTGGCCGAGGACCAGGGCATGGTGCTCGGGGCGTTCGCGGCCCTGCTCGCCCTCGAGCCCGACATCGAGGTCGTCGCGACGGCGGCCGACGGCGACGAGGCGCTGGCCGCCGTGCTGGACGCCCGGCCGGACGTGCTGCTGACCGACATCGAGATGCCGGGGCGGAGCGGGCTCGACGTCGCCGCGGAGCTCGCGCGGCGCGGCGTCGCGACCCGCGTGGTCATCGTCACGACCTTCGCACGGAGCGGTTACCTGCGGCGCGCCCTCGACGCCGGGGTCTCGGGCTACGTGCTCAAGGACGCCCCGATCGAGCAGCTCGTCGACACCCTGCGGAGGGTGCACGCCGGCCAGCGCGTGATCGCGCCCGAGCTCGCCGTGGCGGCCTGGGACGGCGTCGACCCCCTGACCGAGCGCGAGCGGGACGTCTTGCGTGCCGCCGCCGACGGCAGCCCGAACGCCGAGATCGCCGCCCGCCTGCACCTCGCCGAGGGGACCGTGCGCAACTACCTCTCGTCGGCCATCGCCAAGCTGGGCGCCCGCAACCGCACCGAGGCGGTGGCGACGGCCCGCGAGCGCGGGTGGCTCTGACCCTGCGTGCCGACGTCGGGCAGCGGGCCCTGGGTGCGGCGCAGCCCGGCTACGGGGTCCGGGACGTCGGGGCGGGCGGGATCGGAGGACCCGAGCGCGCAGCGCCAGCGGACGTGCGGCGGCGTACCAGCAGGACCGCCGTCGTCCCGGCGAGAGCCACCGCCGCCCCCACGGCGAGCCGGACGCTCGGCGGGCCGTCCGTGACGGCCGTCGCGACCCCGGTGACGACGCCGAGGGCTCCTGCGTAGCCAAAGGTGGCCATGCCTGCCCGACCGGTGACGCCAGTGCCGAACGAGAGCAGGACGGCGGCGCCGATCAGCAGCAGCACGACAGCCAGCCACCCGGCGGAGTTGAACAGGCCGGCGAAGAACGGGCCCCGACCGCCGACGGCCCTCGGGTTCAGTGCGAGGCTCGCAGCGAGAAACAGCCCGCCGACAGCCCAGGTCGGCACCGCGAGCGCGTACCGCCATCGCTCGCGGGTCCGGGGCGAGCGTCCGGCCTCAGCAAGGGCGACGAGCGCGATCGCGCCGCTCAGCACACCGAAGTGCCACGCCCACGGAACGGCGAGGCCCTCCTCAGCACGTGGCAGAGGCTCGACAGTCTCTGCCCAGCCTGGGAAGGGCGTGAAGCCGAGGCGTTCCCAGGAGCCGTTCTCGTGGCGGACGGCAAGGCCGTCCATGGCGTTGGCCGCGTAGACGCGGAAGCCGCTCGCGGTCGGGAGGATCGCGACCCCTCTCGTGTGCAGGGTGGAGGGACCGGCGCCCACGAATCGTCGGGCGAGGACGTCCCTGGTGCTGTCCGCGACCTCCCAGTCGACCTCCCAGGTCTCACCTCCGTCCTCCGAGGCCTCCACGGCGAGTCGGCCGGGTACCACTCGAAAGCACGTGTCGGGCCTGGTCCGCAGGCAGTCCGTCGTCGAGGTGCCGCCGGCGTCGTCGAGCTGGTCCGTGAGCTGCTCCACGCGGTCTGCGGGAACCAGGGTCCAGGTGACGCCGTCCGTGGACGTGATCCAGGTGCGGGGATGCTCGTCGGTGCCCGCGACGACCGCGCCGTCCAGGACCGCGATCTGGGTGGCCGACGGGTCCTCGGCAGCCATGCTCGTGGCGGTCGTGGCCACGATCGCAGCGGGCAGCACGAGGGTCCACCTCAGCACGGCCCCCGCGCGTGCCCGTTTCGTTGCCGACGGCGGTCGAGGCGTGGCCGGGGGGTGGCGCCGTCCTGTCCGAAGAGCCACGGTCCAGGCTGCGGCGAGCGCCGGAAGCGCGACGAGGTCCGTGGGATCGCGGAGGACCACACTCGGGCCGGCGACAGAGGTCCACACCGCGGAAGCGGCCGCCGCGCCGGCTGCGGTCGTCTTGACGATGACGAACCCGAGGCCGACGGTCGCGATCGTGGCCGGGACGAGGGAACGCACCGGGAGACGGGGGACACACAGGCTGAGGGCTACCGCCAGGAGTGCCGGGGCGACGACCAGCCCGGCGACGTCGGAGAGCTTGCCCGTCCACCACGTCCCGAGCTCCGGCTTGAGCACGTGGTCGTTGACGGCAAGGACGATGATGGCCGCGACCGTGAAGGGGTGCGCGAGCCACGCGATGGCCTGCCGGGGCTCCACTAGCTGAGCTGTGGTCTCCACGATCGTCCTCGTCTCGCCCGTGGCCGTCGGGCCGATGCTACGGAGGCGACCCCGTCGACCCGGGTCGAACGGTCGGCCTGTGACCGGATCGCTATTGATCCGAGACGACGCCGTGCAGAACGGCGGCGGGCCGGTGCCTGGACCCCGCGAGCAGGAGGCCCGTCAGGCGGAGACGCCCGGGCCCCGCGGCTGGTCCGACGTGAAGAACGACACGGGCCCGGCGACGAGCAGGCTGACCTGCGTGCCGACGTCGGGCAGCGGGCCCTGGGTGCGACACAGGACCGTCTGCGCAGGCCCGTCCGACGCGTCCGACGCGTCCGGCCCGGCCGACGCGTCCGGCCCGGCGAGCACCAGCCGCACGGTCGCGTCGTGGCCGTGGAACGTCACGCCCTCGACGGTCGCGACGGCGGCCCCGCGCCCGGCCCGGACCATGTGGAACTGCTCGGGCCGGACGGCCACCTGTCCGCGCCCGTTCGCAACGGCGTCGCCGCGAAGGAGCTTCAGCGTCCCCACCGGCGTGCGCGCGATGCCGGCCGTGACCTCGGCGGGCAGCAGCACGGCGTCCCCGACGAAGCGCGCGGTCTCGAGGTCGACCGGCTCGCGGTAGACGCGCGCGGGCTCGGCCGCCTGCACGACGACGCCGTCGCGCACCACCGCCACGAGGTCGGCGACGGTCAGGGCCTCCTCCTGGTCGTGCGTGACGAGCACGCCCGTCGCGCCCGTGGCCTTGAGCGCGGCCCGGACGTCCTCCCGCAGCGCGCCACGCAGGGCGGCGTCGAGTGCGGAGAACGGCTCGTCGAGCAGCACGACGTCGGGCTCGGGGGCGAGGGCCCGGGCCACGGCGACCCGCTGCTGCTGACCGCCGGAGAGCTGGGACGGCATGCGGTCGCCGACGTCGGGCAGACCGATGAGCGCCAGCAGGTCCTGCACCCGCTCCCGACGACGGCGGCGCGCGAGCCGCCCTCGGCCAGGGAGTCCGAACGCGACGTTCTGCGCGACGGTGAGGTGCGGGAACAGCGCCCCCTCCTGGGGCACGACGCTCACGCGGCGGCGCTCGGGCGGCGTCCCGGCCGGGCCGTCGACGACCACGCGCCCGTCGATGAGGACCTGGCCTTCGTCCGCCCGCTCGAACCCCGCGACGATCCGCAGGAGGGTGGTCTTGCCGCAGCCGGAGTGACCGAGGAGGGCCGCGAACGCACCCGACGGCACGTCGAGGTCCATGCCGCGGAGAACGGGGGTGGCGCCGAACGACCTGCGCAGCCCGCGCACCTCGAGCCGGCTCACGTCGTCACCTCCGCGGCGACGCGCGGCGCGGCGGTCGTGGCGGCCGTGGCGGCAGGCCGGGGGCTCCGCTCCCGCGAGGGGCGTGCCTGCACCCGGCTGAGGACGACCGTCGGGACCGCGGCGAGCAGGACCAGCGTGACGGCATACGGCGCGGCGGCCGCGTACTCGCCGACGCCGGTGTGCGTCCAGAGGCGGGTCGCGAGCGTGTCCATGCCGGTCGGGCGGAGCAGGAGGGTCGCGGGCAGCTCCTTCATGGCCGTGAGGGTCACGAGGGCGAAGCCGGCGGCCACGCCCGGCGCGGCGAGCGGCAGGGTGACGTGCCGGAGCACGCCGGCCGGGGTCCGGCCGAGCGAGCGGGCCACCTCCTCCAGGCGGCGCGGGCTCTGGCTCACGGCCGCCCGCACGGACCCCACGACCGCGGGCATGAAGAGCACGGCGTAGGCCACCACGAGCAGCGGCGTCTCCTGGTAGATCGGCTGCGCGTACCGGACGCCGAGGAACACGAGCGCGAGCGCGACGACGATGCCCGGCACCGCGTGCCCGGCGAAGGTGAGGTGCTCGAGCAGGCGACCACCGCGGTCGGGGTGCCGGGCGGCGAGGATGCCGACCGGGACCGCGAGCGCTGTGGCGGCGGCCGCGCCGAGCAGCGCGACCCATACCGTCGACAGGCCCGCCGGGCCGAGCGACGCCCAGTCCACCCCGGCGGAGCGCCCCTGCGACACCCAGTGCGTGAGCACTCCGGACGGGTACCCGAGGGCGACGGCGGCCACGAGGGCCGCGCCCACGACCGCCAGCGGCGTCGCGCGGCCGAGACGCACGGGCTGGGCGACGCGCGTCGCTCCCGTGCCGAGGGGTGCGTACTCGGCCCGCCCACGGGCCCGGGTCTCGCCGACCGTGATCGCCACGGTCAGGCCGACCAGGACGAGCGAGAGCACCGCCGCGGGCGTCCGGTCGAAGGACGCGGTGTACGAGGTGTGGATCGCGCGGGTGAAGACGTCGTAGCGCATGAGCGACGGCGTCCCGAAGTCGCTCAGCGCGTAGAGCGCGACGAGCAGCGCCCCCGCGGTGGCGGCCGGTCGCGCCATCCGGGCCGTGACCGAGACCGACGTGCGCAAGGCGCCGCGGCCGAGCGACCGGGCGACCTCCTCGAGCGCCGGGTCCGTGCCGCGCAGGGCCGCGGCGACGGGCAGGTACACGTACGGGTACGTCGAGAAGCTGAGCACGAGCCACGTGCCGAGGAAGCCGGACACCTGCGGCAGCACCGAGACCCACGCGTACGCGGCGACGAAGCTCGGCACGGCCAGGGGGAGTGCCGCGACGACGCCCCAGCCCCGCCGTCCGGGCAGGTCCGTGCGGGTGGTGAGCCACGCGAGCGGCAGCCCGATGACGAGCGCCGTGACGGTGACGGCGGCGGCGAGGGCGACGCTGCGGACCACGAGGGCGACCGTCCGGTCCCGCACCAGGATCTCGGTGACGGCGGGCCAGCCGGCCTCCGCGGCACGGACGACGAGGTACGCCACCGGGAGGAGGGCGACGCCGGCCGCCACCACCGCGGGTAGCACGAGGACGCCGGCCGGTGCGCCGGTGCGACGCCCCGGCCGACGCCAGGTGCGGGGCTCGGCCCCGAGCTCGGTCAGGTCGCTCAGGTCAGACCCACCTCGTCGAGCAGGGCGAGCGTCTCCTCGAGCGACTCCAGGGCGTTGAGGTCGACGACGAAGCCGGTCAGCCCGGAGAGCGGGGCCAGGTCGTGCACGGTGGAGGTGATGCCCTCGACCACCGGGTACTCCGCCGTCTCGTCCGCGAAGTACTGCTGGGCCTCGTCGGAGAGGAGGAACGCCGCGGCGGCGGTGGCGGCGTCGGCCATGTCCGAGCCCTCGAGGACGCCGACGCCCGCGACGTTGACCAGGGCGCCCGGGTCGTCGCTGTCGAGGAACCGGATGCGGGCGCTCACGGCGTCCTCGCCCTGCTCAGCGACGCGCTCGAACCAGTAGTAGTGGTTGATGAGGCCGATGCCCACCTGACCGCCGTCGACCGCGTCGAGGACCGCGGTGTTGTTGTCGTAGGCCTGCGGCTCGAGGGCGGCGAAGTCCTCGAGCCACTGGCGGGCGCCGTCCTCGCCTCGATCGATCCGGAGCGCGGTGACGAACGACTGGAACGAGGCGTTGGTCGGCGCGAAGCCGATCCGGCCGCGGTACCGCTCGTCGAGGATCTGGTCGACGCCGGTGACGTCCGCGACCTCCGGCGCGGACGCCGGGTCGTAGGCGAGCACGCGGGCGCGGGCGGACGTGGCGACCCACCGACCGTCGGCGTCGCGGTAGTGCTCCGGCACGCGGTCGAGCACCTCGGCGGGCAGCTCGGCCAGTCGGTCGGCGCCCTTGAGCGCGCCCAGCGCGCCGGCGTCCTGGGAGAAGAAGAGGTCGGCGTCGGTGGCCGCGCCCTCCTCGAGGAGCTGGGCGGCGAGCTCGGCGGTCCCGGCGTACCGGACCTCGACGGGCACGCCGACCTCCTCCTCGAGGCGGGTGAGCAGCGGCTCGAGAAGGGTCTCGTTGCGGCCGGAGTAGATGATGAGCGTGCCGCTGTCGTCGGTCCCGGCGACCTCGCCGCCTGCCTCGCCCGCATCCGCCGGTTGCTCGTCCGAGGCCTCGGCGGTGCAGCCCGCGAGGGCGACGACGGCGAGCGTCGCGACGACGGCCGTCGTGCGGGCGCGGACGCCGGCGGCACGGGCGGCGGTGCCGGTGATGGCACGGGTGGTGGCACGGGCGGTGTTGAGCAAGCGCATGACGTCCTCGGAGTCGGGAGCGGGGCCCGCGACGGGCCGACATGACCCTAAGGTAAGGCTTACCTAACCGCCAAATGGGACCCGTGTGCTCCCCGGCCCGTCAGCGCTCTGACCTGCGGAAACGATGGAGCGGGGGACGGGAGTCGAACGGGCCGGACTCCGTCGCGTCAGAGGCACGCGTCGGTTCATCGAGCGGGGCGGGCCGGGGTGCCCGCGTCAGCCGTACCGCTCGACGAGCCCGTGGCCGATCGCGGCGAGATGGTCGCGCACAGCGGGAGGCCCGGTCACCTCGAGCCACTCGACCGTCCAGGCGAGCTCGCCGGCGAGGGTGTCCGCGTCGCGACCTCGGACCACGACGTCGGCGCGGCCGTCCGACGTGGTGCCGCCCACCTCGAGCCGACTGCCGAGCGCCCGACGGAGCAGGCCGAGCCGGGACGGCGCGCAGAGCGCCCGGACCGCGAGGGGCGTGCGTCGGCGTTCGACGTCGTCGGTGACCGCGCGCCAGCTCTCGGCGAGGTCGAAGCCGTCGGGCCGGTCCACGGGGTCGTGGGTCGGCTCGACGGACGAGACGCGGTCGACCCGGAAGGTCCGCCGCCCGGCCGCGCTGCCGGAGACGAGGTACCACGACGCACCCTTGGCCACGATGCCCAGCGGGTGGACGGTGCGGGTCGTCGCGGTGCCGTCGCGGTCGACGTAGCCGAGCCGCACCTGGACCCCGCGGATCACCGCGTCCTGGAGCTCGTCCAGGAAGCGCGGCGGCGGGCGCTCGTCCCCGTCCGCGCCCCACATCTGCCCGTCCGTGACGACGGACGACGCCGCGGCCGCGGCCTGGTCGCGGAAGGGTTCGGGCAGGGCGCGGACGAGCTTGCGCAAGGCTGTCTTCACGGCGGGCGTCGCGGTGGCGGCCTGACCGGCGACGAGGAAGAGGGCGCGCGCCTCGCCCGCGGTCAGGCCGGACAGGTCGGTGCGGGCGCCACCCACGAGGCGCCAGCCGCCCCCTCGGCCCTGCGTCGAGTACACGGGCACGCCCGCCATGGCCAGCGCGTCGAGGTCGCGGCGGGCCGTGCGCTCCGAGACCTCGAGCTCCCGCGCGACCTCGGCGGCCGTGACCCGCTCGCGCTGCTGGAGCAGCAGGAGCACGGCCAACAGCCGATCTGCGCGCATGCCGTGAGACTGTCACGAGAACCGGTCATGAGGTGACCGGTTATGCCTCGCAGGATGGCGGCATGACCCTCTCGACGAACCCGATGCCGAACCCGATGCCCTTCCCGACGCCCTTCCCCGAGCCCGCTCTCGTCCCGGTCAACGGGGTGGAGCTCGAGGTGTTCGAGGCCGGCCGCCCGAACGCGGGGCGGCCTATCGTGCTCTGCCACGGCTGGCCCGAGCACGCCTACTCCTGGCGGCACCAGATCCCCGCTCTCGTCGCAGCGGGCTACCACGTGATCGTGCCGAACCAGCGCGGCTACGGCCGGTCCTCCCGGCCGGCCGAGGTGACCGCGTACGACATCGGGCACCTGACGGGAGACCTCGTGGCGCTCCTCGATCACTACGGGTACGACGACGCCACGTTCGTCGGTCACGACTGGGGTGCGATGGTCGTCTGGGGACTCGCGATGCTGCATCCGGACCGGGTCGCCAGGGTGGTCAACCTGAGCCTTCCCTACCAGGAGCGCGGCGAGAGGCCGTGGATCGACTGGATGGAGGAGACGTTCGGCGGCGACTACTACTTCGTGCACGTCAACCGGCAGCCGGGGGTCGCCGACGCCGTCCTCGACGAGAACGCGGAGAGATTCCTCCGGAACCTGTTCCGGAAGAACGTGCCTCCGACGGAGCCTCAGCCCGGCATGGCACTGATCAACCTCGCGCGGGCGGAGGCACCCCTCGGTGCGCCCGTCATGAGCGACCGCGAGCTCGCCGTCTTCGTGGCCGCGTTCGAGGCGACGGGGTTCACCGCCAGCCTCAACTGGTACCGGAACCTGGACCGCAACTGGCACCTGCTGGCGGACGTGGACCCGGTCGTGCGCCAGCCCGCGCTCATGATCTACGGCGATCGGGACGTGATCCCGCGGTTCGAGCGGCTGGCCGAGTTCGTCCCGGGCGTGGAGGTCGCCGGCCTGGACTGCGGTCACTGGATCCAGCAGGAGAAGCCGGCGGAGACGCACGCCACGATCCTGACGTGGCTGGGCAAGCAGGAGGTCGCCTAAGCACGAGTCGCGACCCGCCGTGTCCGGGGCCCTGGCTGGCCCGGTGAGGCGCCTCGTCATCGACGCTCGATCCGCTCGGAGGCGCCGGCGTCGCTGCTCGGCGGGGAGTAGCGCCGGCGAGGTCCACCGCGACTCACTGCCGACAGGATCACGACCTCCTAGAGTCGGACAGGAGGCGCTCCACGGAGGTGCGGCATGTGGGATCGGTGCAGGGCGCGGGGGGTCGTCGCGGCTCTCGCCGGGCTGATGATCCTGGCCGGCTGCTCGTCGCCCGCCACCGTCGAGCGGGGGCCCCAGCCGATCACCGGGTGGTCCGTGGCCGACGACGTGCTGCACCTCTGGGTCGACACCTGCAACGGCGACCCCGAGGTCGACGTCGTCGAGACGGCCCAGGAGGTCACGGTCACGGTCGTCTCGACGCGTCAGAACCCCGGCGACGCCTGCCTGGACGATGTGTCCGTCAGGCTCGAGGAGCCGCTCGGTGACCGCGGGCTGATCGACGGCGCCACGGGTCGAGCGCCCGAACCGATGGAGGGATGAGGCCGGACCGAGCCGTGGAAGGCGCGCTGCCAGCGACTGCCTTGGGCATGGGAGCGGGTGACGGGAAATCGAACCCGCGCTCTCAGCTTGGGAATCGGACTCCGTCGCGTTTCCGCGCCCTGGTGGGAAGGCAAAACTGCTGGTCAGACGCTTGCGAGCCTACACGGAGATGAACCGAGAGGCACCAATCTGAACCCCCTTATGGCACGTTATGGCATGCCACTCGGGGCTGACTCTGCGGGTTCCACATGGTCTCGGGTGCGGCGGAGTAGGTCGGCATAGGCCTTGTCGGGGGTGTTGCCGCCACCGATGTCGTGGCGCGCTCCCCAGAACTTCGCGCACGTGGCGTCGTCCGCGTCCCACTCGTACGGAAGCCCACTGGCAGGGAGGGGGAACGCTAGCCACTCGCCCGGCTCATAGATACCGCCGTACCTTGCGCGCGTGATCGTGACTGGATACAGAGCGAGATCGCCTGGCCTGGTCATGTGCCGATCGTCGCACCGGTTCTGCGTCGGCGGAGGCGAAGGTGGGCCGGCTCAGCCATCGATCACCTCTCGGAGGGCGCGGGATGCAACCTCGCCGAGGCTGCCCTTGAGCATGCGGGCCGAGATCTCCGACAGAGCACCTCGACCATCTCGTCGTGGAAGGCAAGCAGGATGTGCCGCAGTCCTCGCCACGGGGCGTCACGATGCGCCGGGTGCACGGAGTTGACGCGGATGTGCTCCTCGAGCCAGGCGGAGTTGTGTACTTCGTGCGCCTCATAGGCGACGAGCCCGCGCCCGTGAAGTGGATGCCCGTGGAGCGCCTCGTCGTTCGGCGACCCGATGCGAACCGACGCGTAGCCGGAGATGTCGATGCGGATCAGGTCGGACTCCCCGGTGTCAGACGGGCTCACCATCGTCGTCCACGTGCCGTCCCATGTCGGGTCGTGTAGTGCTGATCGGCAGATGATCGCGGCTCGGAGGCCGCCTGCGACGAGGTGGGGCAGGGGTGCGCCGGCGTCCCACTGGACCCCCAGGTCGATCACCTCGGCGTACTGCTCGCCTCGAGCTGCCGCGAGCGTCCGCTCCGCAGCGAGAACCCGCTGGCGCGCCGCATGCCACCCGGGGTCGGAGTGGTCGAGGCGCGCGAACTCCGTGCGGGCGTCCTTGAGCTGGCGTTGCGCGTCTCGTGGGGGGAAGTTCATCGCGGTTGTTCCCAAGCGTCCAGCGCGACGAGGCGCGTTCGGTGGCCAGACCGCGTGATGAGCAAGACGCCAGGCTGCTCGAAGTCGAACTGAGGTCCATCGGCCCCGTACGGAGCACGGAGAGAATCGGCAACGTCGTGGAGGAGCTGCTGCGCCGCGGCGCTTGGGAGGGAGACCGGCAGCTCGCCAGCCGGACATCCACGGAGGCCGCAGTCGCTGTCGACGTCGACCGACCGATGCTCGAACTCGAAGTGGAAGCACACGTGGTGCATCCCCTCGAAGGTCTCATAGTGGTCGCGATTGAGAACAACCGGCCCGCCGCACCGCCGGCACAGCGGAGCCTCGATCATGTTCGCCACGACGCTGATCATTGCGCAGCGGGGCCCGACAGCGCTCGGGTCGAGAGCGGGGCTCCGGGCAGACTGGCCTGGATAGGGTTCGACCGTGACGCCCGAGCAGGAGCGGTTGGTACTCAGCCTCGTCACCGTGCCCGGCCAGACGGGACGGCCGGCGACTCCGAAGGAGTTGTTAGCGGCCTTCGGAGCGCACGATGGCCCGTCCCTGTGCCGTGACGTATTGATCGCTGCGGCAGCTGATCGTTCCGGGAACGACGTCGAGTTGGCGCTCCTCATGTCGTTCAGGGTGGGGCTCGATCGATCGGCGCTGCCGGTGCTGCGGTCGCTCGCACGTGAGTCTTGGCATGGCTCGCACGAGGACATCGCGGCTCTTCTCGAGGAACTCGGTGGAGCGGCCGTGACCGACGACCTCGAGTTCCTCGCCTGGGCGGGTGAGGAGTTCCTTGACTATGAGGGCTCCACCTCATTGGCCAGGAAGGCCGTCCATGGCCTCGAACGGCTGGGAACGCCCGAGGCCCGAGCAGCCCTCTCGCGGCTTCGTGCCCACCCGGAGCAGGAGGTCCGGGACCTCGTGATGCGCGTCGAGCGCCGTATGGCCTGACGGCGTCCCCGCCTTGGGATCGGCGGCTCCGGCGGGCGTGACTCTGCCTCCGGCGCTACGGACCGTATGGCCTCGACTTAGCCGAGGATCTTGGCGCCCTTCGAGCGGTTGCACTTCCAGCAGAGGGTCTGGAGATTCTCCGGGACGCTCAGCCCGCCCCTGGACACGGGGAGGATGTGGTCCACCTCAAGTAGCAGGTGCGGCTCCATGGCCACCGAGACGCCGCAGCTTCTGCAGGTGTGGTTGTCGCGGTCCTTGATGTAGCTGCGAAGTCGCGTGGTCATTAGGGCGCGCTGCCCAGCAGCGGACTTAGTCCAGCGAATCTTCTCTACGAGAGTCGCAGACAGGGCCTCCAGTGTTGGCGTGTTGAGCACGATGCTCGCCTGCTGGCTGCTGTTCCCCCCGGCAGAGACGTACTGGAACCTGTACTGCGGATAGGGCACCGCCACCGGCGACAGGTGCACGCCGATCTGGTTCCAGAACTCCCCCCGGTAGTGCTTGAGGATGAACGCCGGTGGATCGATCTTCGCCGTGATAGCGGCCTCGCGCGCCCTCACGTTGGCGACCGCCTCCTCCAGCCGGGCGATGTCATCGGCGACTCGCTGCACGTCCGCGAGGGTGTCTTGGTCCGCCCGGATAGAGAAGTACTTCATCAGGTACTTGATCGGATCTGCGCTGGCGTTACGCACGACTTGGAGCGAGGCGTTGTGCACGTGCGGCGCGTACTCGGCCACGTTTCGGTCGCGCCGATAGTTCCACGCCGAGGTGTTGTCGAACGAGGCAAGGTGGGCGTACTGCCCACTGGACGACGACCCGAGTTCAAAGGCCCCCTGGGCGCGGATCTCGTCCACGTAGTCGACAACGTCGTTGTGTTCGGCGACCACTGCGGTGACCTCAGCCTTGAGCGTTTGGAAGTGCTCAGAAGCGAAGTAGCGGTTCTTGCGGACGGTGCGGACGATCGGGTTGGCGATGAGGACCGCGATGATCGCGGCCACCGTCAGCCCGAAGCTCCCGCTTGCTGCTGGCACGACGATGACCGCAGCGAGAAGCGTCAGAACGAAGATCGGTGCGGGCATGGGCGGTGCCTCCGAATCCGGCCAGTGCTCACAGGCTAGGGGTAGGCGGCTGCGCGCCGTTGGCCCAATGCGAGGTGACCTGGCGCAGGCCGTTCCGGAACTCCAGCCGCCCCGTTGCTGACAGCCTCCGTGGCCGGCTCCTGACCGACGGTCAGAGCAGCTACAGCACGTGGCTGACTGACGCCGCCCGCGACGACGGCGTGGTGATCCACACCATAGGGCTCGGTTCAGGGGTCGACGCCGCGCTCCTGGAGTCGATCGCGTCCG
>JAEWQZ010000056.1 GCA_023460255.1 Actinomycetes bacterium | reverse complement strand
GGCCACACCTGCGCGGGCGCCGGGGCTCCCGCCCAGCCCACGACGTGCACGGCGGGCACCGGGCCCGGCGCCGCCAGCAGGTGCCGGACGACCGCACAGGCGGCCGCGTGGTCGGGCGCACCCTCGTCGGTGACCACGAGGACCGTGGACGGGGTGAGCAGCCCGCGCACGCTGCGCGCCTCGGCGCGGTGCTCGCGGTCGGCCATCACGGCACGGGACCGCTCCGTCGGGTCCACGTCGAAGGAGACCCAGACGATCCCGTCGTCCAGCCGCTGGCGGACGACGTAGCCCGCCTCGCGGAAGACGGCCAGCATCCGGCCGTTCTGGGGCAGCACCTCCGCCGTGAAGCGGTGGATGCCCCGCTCGCGGGCGGCCGCGGCGAGGTGCTCGAGGAGGACCGAGCCGAGGCCACGCCCGTGGTGGGCGTCGGAGACGTTGAACGCGACCTCCGCGGTGCCCGGCCCGGTCCGGTCGAAGCGCGCCACGGCGATGATGCGCTCGGCGCCGTCCTCCTCCGTGACGGCGACGAGGGCCACCCGGTCGTGGTGGTCGACGTTCGTGAACCGCGCGAGCTCCGCGTCCGGGAGCCGCTCCAGCGGCGCGAAGAAGCGGAAGTACGTCGAGCGCTGCGACTGCCCGACGTGGAACGCCTGAAGGGCCTCGGCGTCGTCAGGCCGGATCGGGCGCACGCGTGCGGTCCCGCCGTCGCGCAGCACGACGTCGGCCTCCCAGTGCAGCGGGTACCGGGGCGGCTCGGGGCCCCGGTGGCCGGCGACGTCGTCTGCCACGCCGCCAGGCTAGCGACCGGGGACCGGGACCCGCCCACGGCGCCCCGGCGGGCCCGCTCCACCCCGGTGCGGGGCGTGCCGGGCGTGCCGTGGCGGGTCGGGCGCCCACGGCGCGGGACAATAGGGCGTTCCCCCGCCGGCACCGGCGGCCCCCGTCCCGAGGAGATCCGCGCACCGATGGCCCGCCGACCCTCCGGTCCCGCCGACCCGACCCCCGTCGAGGAGACGATCGTCGACGTCGACGTCGCCGAGGAGATGCAGGGCTCCTTCCTCGAGTACGCCTACTCGGTCATCTACGCCCGTGCCCTGCCCGACGCGCGGGACGGCCTCAAGCCCGTGCAGCGCCGGATCCTGTTCCAGATGTCCCAGATGGGGCTGCGCCCGGACCGGCCGTACGTGAAGTCGGCGCGCGTCGTCGGCGACGTCATGGGCAAGCTCCACCCGCACGGCGACACGGCGATCTACGACGCCCTCGTGCGGATGGCCCAGCCCTTCTCGCTGCGGCTGCCCCTCGTGGACGGCCACGGCAACTTCGGGTCGCTCGACGACGGCCCCGCCGCCGCCCGCTACACGGAGGCTCGCCTGGCCCCCGCGGCGACCGCGATGGTCGCCGACCTGGACGAGGACGTCGTCGACTTCGGCCCCAACTACGACAACAAGCTCACGCAGCCGTCGGTGCTGCCCGCCGCGATCCCGAACCTGCTCGTCAACGGCGCCTCCGGGATCGCCGTCGGGATGGCGACGAACATGCCGCCCCACAACCTCGTCGAGGTCGTGGCCGCCGCCCGGCACCTCGTGGCGCACCCCGACGCCACGCTCGAGGACCTCATGCGGTTCGTGCCCGGCCCGGACCTGCCGAGCGGCGGCAAGATCGTGGGCCTCGACGGCGTCCGCGACGCCTACCGGACCGGCCGCGGCTCCTTCCGCACGCGGGCGACCGCCCGCGTGGAGAACGTGACGCCCAAGCGCAAGGGCGTCGTCGTGACCGAGCTGCCCTACGGCGTCGGGCCCGAGAAGGTGATCGAGAAGATCAAGGAGGGGGTGCAGGCGAAGAAGCTCGTCGGCATCTCCGCCGTCACGGACCTCACCGACCGGCAGCACGGCCTGCGGCTCGTCATCGAGGTCAAGTCCGGCTTCGACCCCGAGGCGGTGCTCGGGCAGCTCTACCGGCTGACCCCGCTGGAGGACTCCTTCGGCATCAACAACGTGGCACTCGTGGACGGCCAGCCCCGCACGCTCGGGCTGCGCGAGCTCGTCGAGGTCTGGGTCGGCCACCGGCTCACCGTCGTGCGCCGACGCTCCGAGCACCGGCTGCGCAGGCGGCGTGAGCGCCTCCACCTCGTCGAGGGCCTCCTCGTGGCGATCCTCGACATCGACGAGGTCATCCAGGTCATCAGGTCCTCCGACACCGCGGACGCGGCACGCGACCGGCTGATGCGCGTCTTCGACCTCTCCCAGCCCCAGGCGGAGTACATCCTCGAGCTGCGCCTGCGCCGGCTGACGAAGTTCTCGCGGCTCGAGCTGGAGCGCGAGGCCGACGAGCTGCGCGCGGAGATCGCCGAGCTCGAGGCGATCCTCGCCTCGGACGCGCGGCTCCGCGAGGTCGTCAGCGAGGAGATGGCGGAGGTCGCCCGCACGTACGGCACGCCGCGGCGCACGATCCTGCTGGAGTCCGCCGGCGGCACCGTCGGGTCGGCCGCGTCGGCCGCCACCGCGGCCGCCGTGCCCCTCGAGATCGCGGACACCCCGTGCTGGGCCCTCCTGTCCGGTACCGGCCTCCTCGCGCGGACGGCGGACGAGCAGGCCCCGACGCGCCCGGGGCGGCGGGCGGCGCACGAC
>JAEWQZ010000055.1 GCA_023460255.1 Actinomycetes bacterium | reverse complement strand
GTGCAGGCCGGCCGGGACGAAGACCGCCAGGCCCGCGGCCAGCGAGGCCACGACCAGAGCCTGCGCGGCGCTCCCGATGGCGATCTCGCGCGCCTCGGCACCCGCCGCGAGCACGCCGAGCGCCACCCAGCCGCAGACGAGGCCGAGCAGGACGGCGGACAGCGCCGGGATGAGTCGGCGCCGGCGCGGGAACAGGGCCTGCGCACCGACCCCGAGGCCGACGGCCCAGGTGAGCTCGGCGAGGACGAGGCCGATGAGGACGGCGGCCAGGGTCTGCGTGTGGTCGAGGTCGGCGAGCGTCATGGCCAGGAGCGAGCGGCCGCTCTCGGAGATCGTGACCTCGGCGCCGTCGAAGGGCGTGAGCACGACGGCCGCCGTCGCCGCAGCCGCGGCGCCGAGCAGCATCGCCGCCGCGGCCGCCGTCAGCGGCACCGCGACGAGCCACGCCAGCCGGCTCCGGTCCACGCGTCCCCCTCCTTCTCATCGTGCACCTCTGACCCGTAGACGTCTCGTCGAGGGCTTTCGCTGGCACCCTTCACCGGAACGTTGCCCACCCGTGACCTTGCCGTGACCTGCGCGTCGTCCGCACCACCCACCACACCTGCCCCGCCCCCGCCCACCCCGCAGAGTGGAACGAAACGAGGGTCCAACCCCGCCCGGCCCCACCCACCCCGCAGAGTGGAACGAAACGAGGGTCCAACTCCGCAGAGTGGAACGAAACGACAGCACTTCGTTCCACTCTGCCGGGGTGGGAGCTGCCGAGGGGCGGGGGGAGCTGCGGGAGGGGCGGTGGGAGTTCCGGGGGTCGGGGGGAGAGCTGCGGGGGACGCCGTCGCCGCGGGGGGGAGTCAGCTGCGGGGGGGCGGGCATCCCGCGAACACCGAATCCCCCACGGGCACCACCGGACGCCGAGCGGTGCCACAGTGGGACATGGCCGTCCCGAGGGAGGGGCGATGCGGCACGACCGGCCGGTCAGCGAGCTGCTGGACGAGTGCGCCCGCGTGCTGCCCGAGCCCTTCACGCGGCGCCAGATCCTCGACTGGTTCCACCAGCGCTACCCCGACGTCCCGCCGAGCACCGTCTCCGCGCGCATCTTCGGGCTGACCGAGGGCAACGCCCCGAGCCGCGACCACTTCCAGTTCGGCGGCAGCCGGCCGGTTCTCGAGCGGGTCGGCCGCGGCCTGTACCGGAGGGCGCGCGGGCGCCCGGCCCAGCCGCCCCTGCCGCTCTTCGGCGACGTCCCCGCGCGTCGGGCCCGGGACGTGCTCCCGGTGGGCGACGTCGTGCTCGTCGGCAGCGTACGCACCACCGTGCACCACGCCGCCTGCGCACGGGACCTGTACACGGGCGCGCTCTTCGCCCGACGGCGCCGCTACGCCGAGGCGTCCGGCCGGCCCTGGTTCGTGCTGAGCGGACGGTGGGGGCTGCTCGCGCCGCAGGAGGTCGTGGCCCCGTCGGAGCTGTCCCTCGCCGGCCAGGCGCCGGCGTACCGGCACGGCTGGGCGGAGTTCGTCGTCGGGCAGCTCGCCGACGTCCTGCCGCTCACCGAGGCGGTCGTGGAGGTCCACGCCGGCGACCAGCACGTCGACGCGCTGCGGCCCGCGCTGACGCGGGCCGGCGCGGTGCTGGTGGACCCGGTCGACGCGCACTCCTACGCCGAGGCGCTGGCCTGGTACGACGCCTGGACCCCGGGCACGCGCCCGGCGCCCGCCGTCCCCTGACGGCGCCCGGCCCGCGTCGGTACTGTGTCCGGCACGTCGCACCTCGCCCGCATGCGCCCGCATCGCGCCCACCGGAGGACCGAGTGAACGTCGCCGTCGCCGTGTTCCGCCTCGCCGTCGCCCTGCTCGCGCTGGTCGCCACGCACGAGATCTGGCTCGAGGGCGACCTCGACGGGCTGGTCTACTTCACCAACCAGTCGGGCCTCATGCTCGCGGTCGTCATGACGTGGGCGGGGCTCGCGTCGCTGCGGCAGGCCGGGCTGCTGCCCGGGCGCTGGCGGGTCGCGCAGCCGCCGGCGTGGCTCAAGGGCGCCGTCACGCTCTTCCTGGCGATCACCGGCCTCATCGCGCACTTCGTGCTCGAGCCGCCGGACCCGACGCTCGCACCGACGTTCCTCGGCCTGACCAGCGCGCAGATCGAGCACCAGATCACGCCGGTGTGCGCGGTGATCGACTTCGTCCTCTGCGACGGCCACCGGCGCCTGCGCTGGGCCAACGCGTTCTGGTGGCTCACGTACCTGTACGCGTACGCGGTGTTCGCACTGGTCCGGGCCGAGCTCCTCGCGACGCCGGACTACCCCTACGGGTTCATCGACCTCGGCGAGCTCGGCTGGGGCGGCCTGGCGACGAACATCGCCATCTACTCGGTGGGCTTCCTCGTGCTGGGGCTGGTGCTCGTCGCGGTGGACCGCGCGATGCGGCCGCGGGCCGTCCTGGGCAGCGCAGGGGCGCCCGACGACGCAGCGCCCGACGACCCCGCGCCCGACGACGCAGTCACGCCCGCTGCGGCGGGACCAACCAGCGCACCGACCGCATGACGTCCTGCGCGCGCAACCACTCCCACCGCTCGTCGTGCCGGCTCCCGCGCGCCTCGTCACCCTCGGGCCAGCCGACCATGACGTGCGTGGCGGTCCACCTGATCGCCCGCGCCGGCCGCCACTCCTCGACGCCGTCGGACCACACGACGTGCACGATGACCGGCACGTTGCCCATCGGCTTGACGGGCACGTCCGGCGGGCGCTCGCCGTTCGCGACGGCGCGGGGGACCCTGGGCACGACCCCTCCTGACGGGCATGTCGAACGTATGTTCGACAGTGTAGCGCGCACCGCGAGGGCCGTTCGGGTGAGCGGGCCCGTGGTCCCTTGTGCCCACCGTCCTGCGCCGGTTCGGTGAGGGCATCACCGCTCGAGGGGGCCCGCTTGTCCACCGAGTCATCGACGCCGTTCGCTCCGCCGAACCCGTACGCGGCGCCCGCGTCCGCGCCCGGGCCGTCCGGCGTACCCGTGACGCCCATCACGCCCACCCCCTACCCGCCGTACAGCGGGACGCCCGCCCCGCCCGGCGCGTACGGTGCACCACCCGGCGCGTACCCCGCCCCGCCCGGCGCGTACGGCGCACCGAACCCGTACTGGTCCGCGCCCGGTGCCGGCTACGGCCCGCCCCCGAGCCCGTTCGGCCAGCCCACCGTCCGGCCGCCGAGCTCGAGCCTCGCGGTGGGCTCGCTGATCACCGGGGCGGGCGCGCTGCTCGGGATCCTCGTCAGCATCGGGATCCTCGGCGTGGTCGGCGGGATCGTCGGCCTGGTCCTGGGGATCGTGGCGCTGCGGCGGGTCGCCGCCGGGCTGGCGCTGGGCCGCGGGCAGGCGGTCTGGGGCATCGTGCTGTCGGTGCTGGCGATGATCGGCGGGACGGCGTTGTTCCTCGCCATCCTGCCGACGCTGGGCGACGACTGGGACACCACGATCACCGGCGACCCCTGGCCGGTCGAGGACGAGGACCCGTGGCAGGCGGGCTACGAGGTGGGCTACGACGAGGGCCTCGCGTCGGGCTACGACGAGGGCTGGGAGGACGGCGCGCGCGGCAACGCCCCGCGGCCCGCCCCGGGCACCGAGGGCGGCCCGGACCTGGCGAGCCTCGCGACGGTCGCCGTCGGCGAGCCGGCGACGGTGGGCACCTTCGACGTCGTCGTCACCGCCGTGAGCACGGACGCCGACGACGCCGTCGCCGCGGCCTTCCCGCAGAACCCGCAGCCCGACGGGCGGTACGTCCTCGCGACGCTGGTCGTGACGAACACGGGTGCCGAGCCGGCCCGGCCGTCGCTGGACCTGGCCGTGTCGTACTGGGGCGACGACGGCCTGCTGTACGACAGCTGGGCGTGCGCCGCGTGGCCGGCGCGCCCGGTGCTCGAGGTCGGGCCGCTCGCGCCCGGGGAGGGCGCGGAGTTCGACGTGTGTATCGACGTCCCGCTCGCCGCGCTCGACACCCGCTCCGTGCTGGTGGAGGACGTGCTGTCCCCCACGTTCGCCGCCACGCAGTGGGCCGGCTGAGGTGACGCAGCCCTCGCACCCGACGGACGGCACGCCCGGCGGCCCGCCGTCCGGCACGCCCCTGAGCAGGGACGGCAGCGTGCACGTCACCGACGAGCGCATCAACACCGTCACGCACCTGGTCGCATCCTGCTTCGCACTGGTCGGCTCAGGGCTGCTCGTCGCCCAGGCGGGCGCGCAGGGCGACCCGTGGAAGATCGTCGGCTTCGGCGTCTACGGCTTCTCGGTGCTGATGCTGTTCGTCTCCAGCACGCTCCACCACGGTCTCGACCGCGGCCCGCGCGTGAACGAGGTCCTGCGCACCCTCGACTACGTGTCGGTGTTCCTGCTCATCGCGGGTTCGGTGACGCCGCTGGTGCTCGTGCTCTTCCGCAGCACCTACGGGTGGACGGTGCTGGGCGCGGTGTGGGTGATCGCCGTCGTCGGGATCGTGCTGCGGGCCACGCTGCGCACCCTGCCGAAGTACGTGACCAACACCCTGTACATCTCGCTGGGCTGGATGCCGGTGCTGCTCGCCGGTGCGGGGCCGTCGCTGCCGTTCGGGGCGTACGCGCTGATGGCGGCGGGCGGGCTGGTGTACAGCGCGGGGTTCGTGGTCTTCGTGCTGGAGCGGCCGAACCCGGTGCCTGGCGTGCTCGGGTTCCACGAGATCTGGCACGTGCTCGTGGTCGTGGCGGCCACGCTGCACTACCTGCTCATGTACCGGTACGTGCTCCCGGCCTGACGCGCGCGGCCCGGGCGGGGCGCCGCTGGGTCGGGCGCTCAGTCGGCCTGGTCGTAGGCGAGCGCGGCGAGCCTGGGCAGGCGGTCGCGCATCTCCTGCTCGTCGTCGAAGTCCCACATCGGGTCGAGCTCGGGCAGCGCCAGCGCGGCGCGCTCGGGCAGGTCGTCGTCGGTGGCGGCGGAGTACGCGTCCCAGGCCACGGAGAGCATCTCCTCGCACTCGAGCTCGTCGCCGTCGGCCGTGGCGCCGCGCACGGCGGGCACCTCGGCGAGGCTGTCCGGGTCGGCGAGGGCGGCCTCGAACACGTCGCGGCCCTGCGCGACGAGCCAGCCGCGGAAGTAGTCGAACCCGTCGTCGGACGCGCCGCCGTTGACGAGGTACGCGGCGGCCCACAGGTCGGTGGTGTACGACTCCGCGAGGACGGCGCCCAGGGCGACGTCGAACGCCTCGATCTCCTCCGGCTCGCGGTCGGCGAGGAGCCGGACGAGGGTGTCGGCGACGGAGTCCGCGTCGGCGGGGTCGTCGGCCTCCTCGCGCGCGGTCTCGACGAGGTCCCAGAGCTCGCTGCGGTCCATGCGGGGAACGCTAGTCCCGACGACGACGCCGTGGGGGCGGTCCGCGCGCGACGGTTCGGCCTGCGCGCCCGCCCGCGGCTCCGGCGAACCGCGGGCGGGCCCGACGTCCGTCAGCCCTGTGCGCCTCGGGCGCTCCGGCGG
>JAEWQZ010000054.1 GCA_023460255.1 Actinomycetes bacterium | reverse complement strand
GGGCGCGGGAGCGCGCGGCGCTCGCCGCGGCCTGACCGCTCCGGTCTCCGGGCACGCGCCGGGCGCTCCGGACCGTGGGTGTCCGGGGTCCGAGGTCCCGCGGCGCGGCGGGAGCGGCTGCGGCAGGATGGGCGCCATGACCTACACCCTCGTGCTGCTCCGCCACGGCGAGAGCGACTGGAACGCCAAGAACCTGTTCACCGGCTGGGTGGACGTGCCCCTGTCCGAGAAGGGCCTGGCCGAGGCGGCCCGCGGTGGCGAGCTGATGACGGCCGAGGGCGTGCTGCCGGACGTCGTGCACACCTCGCTCCTGCGTCGCGCGATCACCACCGCGAACCTCGCCCTCGACTCGGCCGACCGGCACTGGATCCCGGTCAAGCGGAGCTGGCGGCTCAACGAGCGCCACTACGGGGCGCTGCAGGGCAAGGACAAGAAGCAGATCCGCGACGAGTACGGCGACGAGCAGTTCATGCTCTGGCGCCGCTCGTACGACGTCCCGCCGCCCGCCATCGAGCTCGGCTCGGAGTTCTCCCAGGACGCGGACCCGCGGTACGCGGACATCGAGCCGGTCCTGGCGGAGTGTCTCAAGGACGTGCTCGAGCGCGCCCTGCCGTACTGGCACAGCGACATCGTCCCCGACCTCCGGGCGGGGAAGACGGTGCTCGTGGCCGCCCACGGCAACTCGCTGCGGGCGATCGTGAAGTTCCTCGACGACATCGACGACGAGACCATCTCCGGCTTGAACATCCCGACGGGCATCCCGCTGGTGTACGAGCTGGACGAGGAGAGCCTGAAGCCGGTCACGAAGGGCGGGAAGTACCTCGACCCCGCCGCCGCCGCCGAGGCGATCAAGGCCGTCGCCAACCAGGGCAAGTAGCCGTCCGCGACCGGCCCGTCGTCCACCCGGACGGCGGGCCGGCGCGTTCCCCGGCCGAGGAGGTCACGTGACGCTCACGCTGGTGCTCCTGCGGCACGGCCAGAGCCTGGGCAACGCCGAGGGCGTCTTCACCGGCTGGCAGGACGTGCCGCTGACGCCGCTCGGCCTGGAGCAGGCGGTCCGGGCCGGTGAGCTCCTGCGCGACGCGGGCCTGCTGCCGGACCTCGTGCACACCTCGCTGCGGCGCCGCGCGATCACGACGGCGAACCTGACCCTGGACGCCTGCGACCGGCACTGGGTCCCGGTGGCCCGCAGCTGGCGGCTCAACGAGCGGCACTACGGGGCGTTGCAGGGCAAGGACAAGCGCGCGGTCCGCGAGGAGTACGGCGACGAGGCATTCATGGCCTGGCGACGGTCGTACGGCGTCGTGCCGCCGGCGGAGGCACCCGGGGCGGACGCCGGGCCGCGGCCGACGGACGAGCCGGAGGTGAAGGCGGAGGCGCTGCGCGACGTCGTCGTGCGCGCCCTGCCGTACTGGACGGACGCGATAGTGCCGGACCTGCGCACCGGGCGGGTGGTCCTCGTGGCGGCGCACGGCAACTCCATCCGCGCGCTGCTGAAGTACATCGACCACATCTCCGACGAGGCCATCGCCGGTCTGGAGATCCCGAACGGGGTGCCCCTGCGCTACGACCTCGACGAGGCGACGCTCGAGCCCGTTGCCCGGACGTACCTGGACCCGCAGGAGGCGGAGCGGCAGATCGCGGCCGCCGCCAACATCGGCCGATAGGCTTGACGCCCCGATATCACTCAGTCACCATTGACTCAATGGAGACTGACTGGATCGAGGGAGCGCGGGCCCGCGCCGCGCTGCACGGCGTCCTCGCCGACCCGGCGCGGCTCGCCGTCGTCGAGCTGCTCGCCTGGTCGGACGCGTCTCCCTCGGAGCTGGGCGGCCGCCTCGGGCTCTCCTCGAACCTCCTCGCCCACCACGTCAACGTGCTGGTCGAGCACGGGATCGTGCGTCGTCTGCCGTCCGAGGGGGACCGACGGCGCACCTACCTCTCGCTGGTCCCCGGTGCGCTCGACGGAGTGGCTCGCCTCGACGCGCTGCCCGGTGGGCAACTGCCGGAGGCGCCCGCCCGGGTCGTGTTCGTCTGCACGGCCAACTCCGCGCGCTCCCAGCTCGCGGCTGCGGTCTGGCGCACGGCGAGCGACCTGCCGGCCGCATCGGCGGGGACGCACCCGGCCGACCACGTGGCACCCGGCGCGCTGCGGGCCGCCCGACGGCACCACCTACCTGCCCTCGGCGAGCCGCGCGCGCTCGACGACGTGCTCGCCGCCGGCGACCTCGTCGTCACCGTCTGCGACCGCGCGCACGAGGACGCCCCGGGACTGGCCGCCGGCCACTGGTCCGTGCCCGACCCGGTCCGCCGCGGCGGCGACGAGGCCTTCGAGGCCGCCCTCGAGCAGATCGAGCGGCGGGTCGCCGACCTCGCTCCCCGCCTGACGCCATGACTCCTGCCCACCCGGCACTCCCGTCCCCTCGGCCGACCGCCAACGACCCCGGCACGTCCACGAAGGAGAACCGATGAGCGAGACGACCGACCAGCGCCCCAGCGTCCTGTACGTGTGCGTGCACAACGCCGGGCGCTCGCAGATGGCGGCCGCCTGGACCCGGTACCTGTCCGGCGGCGCGGTCGAGGTCCGCTCGGCGGGCTCCGCGCCCGCCGACCGGATCAACCCCGCCGCCGTCGAGGCGATGCTGGAGGTCGGCATCGACATGCGTGCCGAGCAGCCGAAGGTGCTCACCACTGACGCGGTGCAGGCGTCCGACGCCGTGATCACCATGGGCTGCGGCGACGCCTGCCCGGTCTTCCCCGGCAAGCGGTACGAGGACTGGACCCTCGACGACCCTGCCGGGCAGGGGGTCGACGCCGTCCGCCCGATCCGGGACGAGATCCGCCGGCGTGTCGAGGAGTTGATCCGCGAGCTCGGCGTCGAGCCCGTCGCGTGACCGCAGCTGCCTGACCGCTCTGGTCCGTCAGTCCCCGCCGGCGAACACCGTCAGGTGCAGGCCCGGGCCGTCGAGGCGCGCGTTGCGGGACCCCCACGGCGTCGGCGTCGGCGGGGCCACGACGTCGGCCCCGGCGTCCGCGAGGCGCCGCGTGGCCGCGTCGGTGTCGGGCACCCGCAGGGCGACCCGGATCGCCGGGGCGACGCGGCGGCCGACCTCGACCTCGTCGACGAGCGCCGCCTGGTCGGCGTCGAAGATCTCCAGGGTCGCGTGCCCAGCCTCGAGCAGCACCACCCGACCCCCGTCGGAGGAGAAGTCGGCGAGCTCCGGCAGCCCGAGCGCGTCCCGGTAGAACGCCACGGCTGCCGCCCAGTCCTCGACGGTGATGGCGAGCCGGAGCTCGGTGACGGCGGGCACGGGCGCGGGCACGGCTGGCTGGTCCATGCCGACCCAACGCGGACGCCCGCCCCCGTGATTCCGGAGGCGGGCGTCCG
>JAEWQZ010000053.1 GCA_023460255.1 Actinomycetes bacterium | reverse complement strand
GGCGCCCGACGGCGAGGGCGGCGCCGAGCTCGGACGCGAGCGCCCGCCCGCGCACGTCGCCCCACGGGCAGGGGTACACCTTCGTCCCGCGTTCGACGGCCACGGTGACCGCCGTCGAGAAGCTCAGGACATCGACGACGACAGCGACGTCGGCCCGGCACGCCGACGCACCGGTCGGCCCCCACTCCATGCGGACGGCGAAATCGCCCTGGCCGAACACGTCGCTCACGCCGACGAACGTAGCGCCGCAGCCTCGTCCCCGGCTCCTCACACCCGCTTGCGCGCGAACCAGACCTCCTCGCACGGCCACTGCCGCGCCCACTCGGCGGTGACGTAGGGGAACGACGTCCGGGCGTCCTCGGGCACCTGCACCTCGATCAGGTCCTCGATCTCCAGACCGCACGAGCGCAACAGCCGGACCATCTCGCCGTGCGGTAGCTGGAAGTCCACGCACCGCCCCTCGGGGTCGTCCCACTCCAGCCGGTGCAGACCGAACAGGGGCCTCAGCAGCCGGTCGCTGCAGGCCCCCTCCTGCGGCTCGCACAGCGACATCAGCACGCCGGTGTGCAGGAAGATGAGCCGCCCTCCCGGCCGGAGCACGCGGGCCGCCTCGGGGATCCACCGGTACGGGTCGCACCACGTGACGGCGCCGTACTCGGTGATGGCCAGGTCGAACGACGCGTCGGGGAAGGGCAGGCGCTCGGCGTCGCCGTGCACGAGCGGGAACTCGAGACCGTGCTCGGCCTGCAGCTCACGGGCGGTGGCGAGCTGCTCGACCGACACGTCGATGCCCACCGGCCGGGCGCCGCGACGGGCGAGCCACGCCGACACGTAGGCGGTGCCGCAGCCGAGCTCGACGGCGTCCAGCCCGGCGACGTCGTCCGGCAGCACGGGCAGCACCGACTGCGGGATGCCGAAGATGCCCCACACCGGCTTGTCGGCCGCCCAGCTCGACCGGCCGGCGTCGACCCAGTGCGGGGCCCGGGCGTCCCAGTAGGCGGCGTTCGTGACCACGTGGGAGTCCATGGGCCGGAACCTAGCGGGGTCCGCCGTCACGGCGCACCGGGATTGCCTGCGACCTCAGGCGGCGACCGGCACCGACCCGCGCAGCGCCGACCGGCCGGCCTCCCACGCCGCGAGCATCTGCGCCCCTGCGAGCCCGTCCACCGCCAGGTACGCCGCGGCGCCCCACAGGACGTCGTCGCGCACCTGCGGCTCCGTCTCCGCCAGCGCGCCCGCCAGGTCGCGGCCGGCGATCTGCTCGTGCACGGCGTCGGCCTCGACGTGCTCGTCGAAGTAGAAGGTCACGTCCTCGCCGTAGCCCAGCCGGCGGAAGCCGTTGCCGTACCGTCGGCACGGGATCGACGACGTCATCTCGAACGCCGCCAGGTGGCCCGCGATGGCCCCCCGCAGCCGACGGTGCAGCCCGAAGAGGCTCATCAGGTTGACGTTGGCCAGCGTCGGCGCGGGCACGACGTCGACGTACGCGCCGTAGGAGTCGTCCAGCCCGAGGCCCCGCATCGTCCCGGCGAACAGCTCGGAGTGGATGTGTCCGGGCCGCCCGCCGCCGTACTCGTCGGCCTGCACCTCGATGAGCGCGGACTTCGCCCGCCCGCTCAGCCGCGGCAGCGCCCAGGAGTGCGGGTCCGCCTCCTTGAGGTGGTAGATCGACCGGTGCACGACGAACTCGCGCAGCTGCTCGTCGGTGGCCCGCTTGGCGACGTAGGCCGACACGCTCGGCCCGGAGTCGTCGCCGGTGAGGTCGAACAGCGCCTGAGCGATCTCCTCGGCGGTGCGGGCCGGGGTGTCGGGCACCGGGACCAGCTCCCGGACGGCCCCCTCGAACGCCTCCTCCAGCACCGCGCGCGCCGCCAGCACGTCCGGCGCCCACTCCCATGCGTCGTCGACTCCGTCGAGCCCGCGGTAGTGCAGCTCGTACATGCACAGGAGCGCCAGCTGGACGTCGTCGTCGGCGAGCACGGAGCCCACGTCCGGCAGGCGCCCGACGGCCGTCGAGGCGGCTGTGCGGAGACCGGGCGCCGGGCCCGGCGCCCGGCGCAGGGCCTCGAACAGTGCCGCGCTGAGTGGTCCGCGGGCTGCTGGGACGTGCATGGCTCTCCTCGGGCGTCGGACCGGCGGCCGCTCGTGGCGGCACGGCCGGGCGCGCTGAGCGGGTCGGCTCAGCCGGGTGGTCTGAGCCGAGGCTGCCACCACCCGCGGCACCCCGCATCCGCTGGACCGGCCGCCGCATCCCCGGCCGGTTCCCGAGGCGCCGCGCCCCCGGCCGGTGACCGAGGCGCCGCGCCCCCGGACTCGTCCCGACGCGCGGATCGCGCCCGGGCGGGGTCCAATGGGCCGGTGACCACCGACACCACCGGCCGCGCCCCCTGGGCGAGCGTCACCGCCTGCCCGCACGGCCCGCTGATCGTCCGCGGGGACGTGGAGATCCTCCTGCCCGACGGCTCGCCCGCGCCCAGGCGTCGTTCGACCGTCGCCCTGTGCCGGTGCGGGGCGTCGGGCATCAAGCCCTACTGCGACGGCAGCCACAAGGTCATCGGCTTCCGCACGGACGACGAGCTGCCGCCGGCCCAGACCGCCTGACCAGCACCTGCGAGGGGACGCCTACCGCTTCGTCGCGGCCTTCCGCGTCGTCGTCTTCGTGGTCTTCCGGGCGCCGCCGCGCGCCGGACGCTTGCCCGGGCCCTTCGCGCGCTTCTCGGCGAGCAGCTCCGCGGCGCGCTCGAGCGTGACGGTCTCGACCGCGTCGTCCTTGCGGAGCGTGGCGTTGGTCTCGCCGTCGGTGACGTAGGGCCCGAAGCGCCCGTCCTTGACGACCACGGGCTTGCCCGACGCCGGGTCGTCGCCGAGCTCGCGCAGCGGCGCCGACGCCGTCGCCCCCCGCCCGCGCTTCGGCTGCGCGTAGATCGCCAGCGCCTCCTCGAGGGTGGTCTCGAAGATCGCGTCCTCGCTGGGCAGCGTCCGCGAGTCGGTGCCCTTCTTCAGGTAGGGCCCGTACCGCCCGTTCTGCGCCGTGATCTCCTCGCCGGTGGCCGGGTCGACGCCCACGACGCGCGGCAGCGAGAGCAGCCGCAGCGCGTCCTCGAGGGTCACCGTCTGCAGCTGCATCGACCGGAGCAGCGACCCGGTGCGCGGCTTCGGCGCCGCGGCCAGACGGCGCTTCTTCTCGGCGGCCGAGACGCCCTCGGGCAGCTCCGGCTCGGGCAGCACCTCGGTGACGTAGGGCCCGTACCGACCGTTGCGCGCCACGATCGTGGTGCCCGTGGCCGGGTCCGCGCCGAGCACCCGGTCACCGTCGGGCTGGGTCTCGAGCAGCTCGCGGGCCTTGGCGACGGTGAGCTCGTCGGGCGCCAGGTCCTCGGGCACGGACGCGCGCCGCGGGGTGCCGTCGTCGCCGGCCGGGGACGACGCGTCCTCCAGGTACGGGCCGTAGCGGCCGACGCGCAGCACGATGCCGTCGCCGATCTCGATCGAGTTCACCTCGCGCGCGTCGATCTCGGGGTGGCTCTCCACGAGATCGCGCAGGCCGAGGGCTGCACCGCCCCCGCCGGCGGCACCCGCCCCACCGGTCCCGCCGGCGGCACCCGCGCCCTCCCCCGCACCGAAGTAGAACCGGCTCAGCCACGCCACCCGGTCCTTCTCGCCGGCGGCGATCGCGTCGAGGTCCTCCTCCATGGCGGCGGTGAAGTCGTAGTCGACGAGCCGGTCGAAGTTCTCCTCGAGCAGGCGCGTCACGGCGAACGCGAGCCAGCTCGGCACGAGAGCCTGCCCGCGGTTGGTCACGTAGCCGCGGTCCTGGATGACGCCGATGGTCGCCGCGTACGTCGAGGGCCGGCCGATGCCGCGCTCCTCCAGCGCCTTGACGAGGCTGGCCTCGGTGTACCGCGGCGGCGGGGACGTCCGGTGCCCGTCCGGCTCGATCCCCACGACCCCGAGCGCGTCGCCCGCAGCCATCTGCGGCAGCCGCGACTCGCGCTCGCTGCGCTCGCCGCCGGCGCCGGCCTCGTCGGCGTACCTGTCGGCGTCCCGGGACTCCTCGTACGCGGCCAGGAAGCCGCGGAACGTGATGACGGTGCCCGACGCCGCGAACACCGCCGACGACGGCGCCTCGCCCGACCCGGGCAGCGCGGCCTCGGCACCGAGCCGCACCGACGCCGTCGACCCCTTGGCGTCGGCCATCTGCGAGGCGACGGTCCGCTTCCAGATGAGCTCGTAGAGCCGGAACTGGTCGCCCGACAGCTCGCGGGCGACCTGGCCGGGCGTGCGGAAGTGGTCACCGGCCGGCCTGATCGCCTCGTGCGCCTCCTGGGCGCCCTTGTTCTTCGCGGTGTAGACCCGCGGCGACGCCGGCACGTACTCCGGCCCGTACAGCTCGGCGGCCTGGCGCCGCGCGGCGTCGGTCGCCTGCGCGGACAGCGCCGGCGAGTCGGTCCGCATGTAGGTGATGTAGCCGTTCTCGTACAGCGCCTGCGCCACGCGCATCGTCTGTCGCGAGCCCATCCGGAGCTTGCGCGCCGCCTCCTGCTGGAGCGTCGACGTCGTGAAGGGCGCCGCCGGCTTGCGGCTGTACGGCTTCGTGTCGACGTCGAGCACCGCGAACGACGCCGGGGCCAGCGCCTCGGCCCATGCCCGCGCGTCGACCTCCGTCAGGTGCACCACGTCGGCGTGGGTCCGCAGCGCGCCGCGGTCGTCGAAGTCTCGGCCCGTCGCGACGCGGGACCCGCCGAGGGTCACCAGCCGTGCGTCGACGTCCGTGCCGTCCCCCTGGGCGAGCCGGAACGTCCCGCGGACGTCCCAGTACTCGGCCTCGCGGAAGGCCATCCGCTCCCGCTCGCGCTCGACGACCATCCGGGTCGCGACGGACTGCACCCGCCCCGCCGAGAGCCCCTGACGCACCTTGCGCCACAGCACCGGGGAGACCTCGTAGCCGTAGAGCCGGTCGAGGATCCGGCGGGTCTCCTGGGCGTCGACGAGCCGCTCGTCGAGCTCGCGCGGCTCGGCGAGCGACCGCTGGATCGCCTCGCGCGTGATCTCGTGGAAGACCATCCGCCGCACGGGCACCTTGGGGTCGAGCACCTGGAGGAGGTGCCACGCGATGGCCTCGCCCTCGCGGTCCTCGTCGGTGGCGAGGTACAGCTCGTCGGCACCCTTGAGCGCCTTCTTCAGCTCGGCGACCTTCTTGCGCTTGTCGGGGTCGACGACGTAGTACGGCTGGAAGCCGTTGTCGACGTCCACGGCGAACTTGCCGAACGGGCCCTTCTTCATCTCCGCGGGCAGCTCGGACGGCTGCGGCAGGTCACGGATGTGCCCGACGGACGCCTCGACGCTGAAGTCGTCACCGAGGTAGCCCGCGATCGTGCGCGCCTTGGCGGGCGACTCCACGATGACGAGCTTGCGACCTGGCACGGGCGGGGACCTTCCTGGGGAGCGAGGGGGTGCAGCAGCGCACTCTACGACCTGCCGTCAAGCAGCGGTCCCGTAGGACCGCCGGATGATCATGCCACCGGGGCACTCGGGCCGGGCTCGGTCACGCGCAGGACGACCAGCACGGCACCGACCACGACGGCCGCCGTCGCGACGACCGCGAGGGCCCCGCCGCCGTAGGCGGTCAGGAGGTCCTCGCGCGTGCTCAGTCCCGTGGAGTGGAACTGGTAGGGCACCGCCCGCAGCGCCTCGAGGGTCCTCTGGAGCGCGATCGCGGATGCCGCTGCGGCCACCAGCCCGCCCGCGACGAGCAGGCTCGCCGCGGCCGTCTCGCGGCGGTG
>JAEWQZ010000052.1 GCA_023460255.1 Actinomycetes bacterium | reverse complement strand
GCGAGGTGCTCCCCGCGTCGGGCGATGCGCCCGCGGCACGTCCCGCATCACGCGTGCGAGCCCTTGTCGGCGACCTCGGCCGGGTCGTCGTCGCCGGCGGCCGGCTGTGGCTGCGGCACTGGCCGGTGCTGCTGACCATCGCCCTGCTGGGCGGTGCCGTGCGGATGGGCGCGATCTGGGCGGCCACCTGGGTCTCCGAGACCGACGCCACCCTGGGCTTCGCCGTCCTCGTGCTCGGGCCGCTCGGGTCCGTCGCGGCGATCGTGCTCATGCTGCTGGCGATGCGCGGCAGCCTGCCCGCGCTCTCGGCCGCCGCGCGGGCCGACGCGCCACCGGACCCGACGACGCGCCACGAGCGTCGCGTCATCGACGTGCTCGCCTCGGTGCTCGTCCCGTTCCTCGCGGTCTACGCCTCCTACGGGTACCTCGCCGAGGACCGCAGGCGGTACCAGAACGCGATCGTCGCGGCCGAGTTCACGAGGGACATCTGGTCGGGGGACCAGACCACGAACTTCGCACGGGCGCTCCCCGCGTCGGGCTGGGCGATCGGCGCCGTCGTCGTCGTCGCCGTCGTCCTCCGCTGGGCGATCGCGCGGCTCGAGGGCCGCCTGAACGCCCGGGCCCTGGGGTTCGCCGGCGCGTACCTGGAGGGGCTCTGGCTGATCCTCCTGGCCGCCTTCTTCACCGGCTACCGGGAGGACCTCTGGGCGTGGGTCGAGAGCCGCCGCGCGATCGACATCGTCATCGGGTGGTGGGAGTCGTTCCTCGGCCTCCTCGGCCCCGTCGCCGGACCGGTGGACGCGGTCATGGACCAGCTCGTCCAGATTCTCGGCAGCCTCGACGACCTCGTCGTCGTCCCGCTGGCGTGGCTGACCGTCGGAGCCGTGGTCTTCGGCCGGAAGATCCCCGCACGGCCGCTGCGCGTGACGACGCCCCGGACCGTCGAGCGGGTGCCGGGCCCGGTCCGGCGCTGGGTCGTCCAGGCGCTCCAGCCCGTCGTCGGCGACCTCAAGGCGCGCTTCAGCGGGCTCGTCAACGGGATCCGGCAGCTCGCCGTCGCCGGCCTCGGGCCGATGCTCGTCTTCGCCCTGGCCTTCCTCGTCGCGCTGCGGCTGGAGGACCTGCTGGCCCTGGGCGTGCGGACGCTGGCGGGCCCGCAGCCGTGGCGGACGTGGCTCTCCTTCGCCCCGCACGTGGAGACCGTCACCCACGCGATCGGCCTGACGGTGACGATCGCGCTGCTCGCTGCGGCGGTCGACCGCGTGCTGGCGACGGTGGCTGCCGAGGCGCCGGCCGAGGAGCCTCAGCCGGCGGACAGCACCAGGTAGGTCGGCGGCCCCCACCAGAGCAGCACCTCGGTGATCTCCACGTCGTCGGGCACGACGACGACGGGCGCCACGCTCCACTCGGCCGGGCGCTGCGGTGCGTCCGGATCGGGCTCGATGTAGTCCGCCGCCGGCCAGGGACCGGTGGCGTCGGGCGGGACGCAGGGTGAGGAGGGCTGGGAGCCGCCAGCCGCATCCCAGCGGTAGTCGTAGCGCGTGCCGTCCGCGTCGCGCACGGCGAGTGCGCAGGTGACCAACGGCTCGTCCGGGTCGGCGCGCAGGGTGAGGTCGACGCGCACGGCGCGTGCACCCGGGGGCAGGGCCAGGTCGGACCAGGACTCCCAGCCGCTGTCGGTCCTGGTGAGGCCGTCGAGGCGCACCGCCAGGTCGATGGCCTGCTCACCCGAGACCGTCGGGACGCGGTCGCGGTGCTCCAGCCACTCACCCTGGTCGGCACGCCGCGGGTCGTGCAGGTCGGCGCTCCAGTAGTACGCGCTGACCCGGTCCGAGCTCGCGACCAGGGCGAGCGCCAGTGCGGGCAGCAGCGCGGCCAGGGCCCAGCGGTTCCGCCGCCACCAGCTCATCACGCCTCCGGCGGGGTGTCGGACGGGTACGGGAGCACGACGGGGTCGTCGTTCGCCTGCCAGGCCGCGACGTCGGAGGCCGTGATGCCGAGCTCGATCTCGGCCATGTCGTCGGCCCGCTGGTCCCACGGGTCGAGCGCGACGCGCAGCAGTGCGCCCACGGCGGCCTCGGGCGGCAGCTCGACGAGCACCGCGCCGTGGTGGGCGATCCCGGGGGTGGCCGTGCCGAGCGCGACCTGGCTGCGGAGGCCGCGCGCCGCGTACTCGCGACCGTCGGCCCCGACGACCACCGCGTAGGCGAGCCGGCGGGGCTCGCCCTCGGCCACGACGGCGAGGGGGACGAGCACCCACACGCCGGGCGTGGCGAGGAGCGCGCCCGAGACCTCGGCCGCCGGAGCGCCGACGGGTTCGCCGGCGGTCACCCGCGCGTACCGCAGGTCCACCTGGGCGCCCACGGCACCGGAGCGGACGAAGGGCTCGGAGAGCCGGTCCTCGAGTGGCCACGCCGTGGTCACGACGCGGCCGACCGCGAGGGCGGCGAGCACGAGGACGGCGACGCCCGAGCGCCGCAGGGCTGTCGTCATGCGTCCCCGTCCTCGTCGGCGCCCTCGTCGGCATCGGCCTCGCCGCCTGGACGGGCCGGCAGCGTCGCACGGGCGACGACCGCGGGGTCCTTCCAGCCGAACGTGCCGTCGAAGCTGTCGGCACGCCAGGTGTGGCCGTACAGGACCACCTCGACCTCGTCGGGCGCGGGCACGTCGCCGTCCTGCTCGAAGAGGAAGACGACCTCGTACGTCAGGCCGGGCTGCATGGGGGACAGGCGGCTGGTGTCGGCCATGAGCACCTGGTCGGAGGACAGGACGACGTCCCCGGCCCGAGGCTCGGCCACCAGCCCGTCGATGCCGGCGAGCCCGACGGTCTGCGCGGGCTCGGCCGAGAGCGAGGCCGTGTGGTCGGTGCGCACCGTGGCGACGACGCCGATCCAGCGGTTCGCGTCGTCGGTGAGGTAGATCCCGGGGATCGGTCCGTCGACCCAGGTGACGCGGTCCACCGTGACGTCGATCGGGGCCGCGTGGACGGTGTCCCCGAAGCCGAAGCCGGCGGGCCCGGACGTCTCGGCCGGCTCGAGGCCGCCGAACGCGGCGGTGCTCACCAGGACGAGGCCGGCCCCGATCACGCCGAGGTTGCGCAGCGGCTGGTCGGCGAGCCGGCGGCCCACGGCGGAACGGTCCAGGCGCCGGACGCGCAGGAGCGGACGCCGTGGGGACACGGCGCGAGTCTAGGGGGACCGCGCGGCGTCGCGGGCCCGGACGACGCGCCGCCGACGCCGAGCTGTCAGCGGCAGCTTCCCCGGCGGCGGCGCCGTCGCCGGAGGCACCGGAGGACGAGCGCGGCGAGGGCCCCGAACCACAGCCAGTCCCCGCGTCGGGCGTAGGCGCCGCCCGGCTCGTACGGTCCGGTCCGGACGGCCGTCGGTGTCACGGCGAGCACCGGGAAGGCCTCGGCGAGCGTGTCGACCTCGTCGTCGGGCATCGTCGCCACGTCGCCGAGCGTGAGCCGCCCGACCGTGCCGAGCGCGGCTGCCGCGACCCGGAACGCGCGACGGCGCTCTGCCGGGTCGGTGATCTCCTCGGCGGTGCCCGCGAAGACGGCGCCGGGCAGCGCCACCTCCACCTGCGGGTCGGCGAGCGCGTTGCGGAACCAGTGGGCGCCCCGGCCGTAGCCGGCCACCACGACGACGCGGCCGTCCACCACCGCGTAGCCGAGCGGCGCCTCCCGGACGAGGCCGGACTTCCGGCCGCGGGTGCGCAGGACGAGGATCGAGCCGCCCTGCGGGGTGACCAGGAGCGGCCCCGCGCCGCACCTGATCATCGGGACGGCCAGGTACCTGTTGACGTACCGGAAGCCGGTGCGCAGAGGCTCGAGCACCGCCGACACGGCGGGGCTGTAGGGCAGGTCGCGGGTGCTCATGGTGTCACCGTGCCGGGTCGCTCGCGGCGCGACCAAGGGTCCTTCGTCACAGATGATCATGGCCGTGACCGGCCCGGCTGACGGTCCCGGCCCTCCCGGGAGACACTGGGGGCATGATCCCGGTGATGATCTCCGAGCGCCTCGCAGTCGCCCTCCGTGATGCGGGCCTGCGGTGGACGCCTGCCGCCGGGGACCGGTTCGTCATCCCGCAGCCCGAGATGGACGGCCAGGTCTTCACCCTGAGCGAGATGACCATCGAGGCGCACCACTACCCGACGGGGACGGTCCTCGGCTTCAACGGCACGACGGAGTGGGCGCTGGACTCCGTCGCCCAGGACGAGGCCCTCTGGCTGCCGCGCGAGGACCAGCTGCGCGAGCTCCTGGGCGCCGTGTTCGTGTCCCTGCGGCGCGAGGACGCCGACGGCCGGGCCACCTTCGTCGTCACGACCCGGGGCCCGGATGTGGGCGAGCGCGAGGATCGGGCCGAGACCGCCGCCGACGCGTACGCGCTCGCGCTGCTCGCGCTGGTGCGGCGCGCCACCGCCGACGTCGCCGTCTGACGCTCCAGGGTCAGCGCTCCGGCTGCGCCCGCAGCCAGGTCAGCACGGCCAGGACCCGCCTGTGGTCGGAATCCGACGGTGGCAGCCCGAGCTTGGCGAAGACGTTGCCGACGTGCTTCTCGACCGCGCCGGCGCTGACCACCAGCGTGTCGGCGATCGCGGCGTTCGAGCGCCCCTCGGCCATGAGCACCAGCACCTCGCGCTCGCGCGCGGTGAGGGCGTCGAGCGGGTCGTCGCGTCGCCGGGCGACGACGAGCTGGGCCACGACGTCCGGGTCCAGCGCGGTGCCGCCGGCGGCGACCCGGGCCAGCGCGTCGGCGAGCGCGTCGAGGTCCTGCACCCGGTCCTTGAGCAGGTACCCGACGCCGCCGCGCCCGTCGGCGAGCAGGTCCCGGGCGTAGGACTCCTCGACGTACTGGGAGAGGACGAGCACGCCCGTCCCGGGCAGGGCACGGCGGAGCTCGACCGCCGCCCGCAGCCCGTCGTCGGTGAACGTCGGCGGCATCCGCACGTCCACGACGGCGACGTCGGGTGAGTGCTCGAGCGCCGCAGGCACGATCGCCGTGGCCTCGTCGACCGCCGCCACCACCTCGTGCCCGGCCTCGACGAGGAGTCGCACCAGCCCCTCGCGCAGGAGCACGGAGTCCTCGGCGAGCAGGATGCGCATGCGCACACTCTGCCCTGCCGGGGCCGGGGCCGGGGCCGTGCCAGGCAGGGCAGAGCGTGGACGTCAGTCCCAGGGGAGCGTCGCGCGCACCAGCGTCGGGCCGCCGGGCGGGCTCGACACGTCGAGCAGGCCGCCGATGCCCTCGACCCGGTCGACCAGACCGGCCAGACCGTGCCCCTTGGCCGGGTCCGCGCCGCCCACCCCGTCGTCGACGACCTCGACGGACAGCACCCGCTCGGGGCCCTCGCCGGCGGTCGAGGCCCGGACGACGGCGAGGCTCGCACCCGAGTGCTTGGCCACGTTCGCGAGCGACTCGGTGACCACGAAGTACGCGGCGCTCTCCACGGCCGGCGCCGGGCGGGCCTCGCCGAGCTGGACCTCCACGCTCGTCGGCACCGTCGAGCGTGCCGCCACCGCGGCGAGCGCCGCGGCCAGCCCGCGGTCGGCGAGGATCGGCGGGGCGATGCCGCGGGACAGGACGCGCAGCTCGGCGAGCGTCTCCGCGGCCTGCGCGCGCGCCTCGGCAAGCAGCCGACGAGCCGCCTCGGGGTCGTCGTCGAGACGCCGCTCGGCGGTCGACAGGTCCATGCCGAGCCGTACGAGCCGCTGCTGCGGGCCGTCGTGGATGTCCCGCTCCAGGCGGCGCAGCGAGGCGGTCTCCGCGGCCGCGGCGGCGGCCCGGCGCGCGGTGAGGTCGGAGACCTGAGCCGCCAGCGCGCGTCGGGACGAGCCGGTGAGGAGCCACGTGGCGAGGACGACGTGCAGGCGGGTGCACCAGGCCGTCACGGGCGGGAGCGTCAGCGCGAAGGCCACGCCGAGGACGAGGTTGACCTGCGCGTCGGTGATCGGCAGCGCGAGGAGGTCGGCCAGGCCCGTGTTGTCCTCGGGCAGCCAGCGCTCCCAGAACCAGTAGGTGAGCCCGCCGAGGGCGCCGGCCCACCACGTGACCAGCACGGACCACGTGAAGGTCGAGACGACGAGCACGAGGACGCCGTGCAGGACGGCCGCCCAGCGCTTCGGGTCGGCCATCCGCTGGAGCTGGGCGCGCAGCCCCACGCCCGGCACGGGCGCGTAGACGACGGGGGCGAGGCTCGTGCCGCGGGCGGCGAGGCGGGTCCGCTCGAGCTTCTCGAACCCCACCGCCAGGCCCAGGGTGGCCGCGCCGATCGGGATGCCCACCCAGACGACGGCGAGGCCGATCGCGAGGCTGACGCCCGTGACGAGCAGGATGAACGACGCGAGCGCGACGGGGAACGCGACGAGCAGGAACACGGAGTCGCGGCCGGTCTGGGCGAGCACCTCGCCGAGCGGTCGGCCGTAGACGACCGGGCCCTCGGCGGCCGACGGGTGCCCGGCACCCCAGGCCGTGGTGTCCTCGGTGGGGTACCCCTCGGCGTCGTCGGCTGGGGGTGGCGTGGGCGTGGGTGGCGTGGGTGGCGTGGTGACTGGCATCGAGGTCATGCACCGATCGTCGCGGCGTGCGCCGCCCGGATCGATCCGGTGGGCGGGCCGATCCAGGGTAGGGCCAGCCCTACCTCCGGGGAGGGCGTCCGGGCGACATCTCGCCGACATGTGCCCCCACTAGACTCGCCGGCATGTCCACCATCTCCCGTGAGGAGGTCGCGCGCCTGGCCGGACTGGCCCGCATCGATCTCACCGACCCCGAGCTGACGCGGTTGGCGTCCGAGCTCGACGTCATCGTCGAGGCCGTGGCGACGGTGAGCCGGGTGGCCACCGCCGACGTCCCCGCGACCAGCCACCCGCTGCCGCTGCACAACGTCATGCGGGCGGACGAGGTGGTCGAGCCCCTGGCGGCGACGGAGGCCCTCGCGGCGGCGCCGTCGGCCGAGGAGGGCCGCTTCGCGGTCCCGCAGATCCTGGGGGAGGACGCGTGAGCGACCTGACACGGCTCACGGCCGCCGCGCTCGCGGAGCGCCTGGCGGCGGGCGACGTCTCGAGCGTCGAGGCCACGCGCGCGCACCTGGACCGCATCGCCGCCGTCGACGACGCCGTGCACGCCTTCCTGCACGTGGCGCACGACGAGGCGCTCGCCACCGCCGCCGACGTCGACGCGCGCCGCGCCGCGGGCGAGGAGCTCCACCCGCTCGCCGGCGTGCCCATCGCGATCAAGGACGTCGTCGTGACCAAGGGGTTGCCGACGACGGCCGGGTCGCGGATCCTCCAGGGCTGGGTGCCGCCGTACGACGCGACGCTGGTCGAGCGGATCAAGGCCGCCCGGCTGCCGATCCTCGGCAAGACCAACATGGACGAGTTCGCCATGGGCTCCTCCACCGAGCACTCCGCCTACGGCAACACCCACAACCCGTGGGACCTCGACCGCATCCCGGGCGGCTCCGGGGGCGGTAGCGCCGCGGCCGTCGCCGCGTACGAGGCGCCGCTGGCCATCGGCACCGACACTGGCGGCTCGATCCGTCAGCCCGCCGCCGTGACCGGCACTGTGGGCACCAAGCCCACGTACGGCGGGGTGTCCCGGTACGGCCTCATCGCGATGGCGTCGTCGTTGGACCAGGCGGGCCCGGTCACGAGGACGGTGCTGGACGCCGCCCTCCTGCACGCGCTCATCGGGGGCCACGACCCGCGGGACTCGACGTCGCTGCCCGACCCGATGCCCGACGTCGTCGGCGCCGCACGGGCCGGCGCGACCGGCGACCTGACAGGGGTGCGCCTCGGCGTCGTGCGCGAGCTGGGCGGGGAGGGCTACCAGCCCGGCGTGCGGGCCCGCTTCGAGGAGTCCCTGGAGCTGCTCGAGAAGGCGGGCGCCGAGATCGTCGAGGTCGGCTGCCCGAGCTTCGAGTCCGCACTGGCGGCGTACTACCTGATCATGCCGAGCGAGGCGTCGAGCAACCTCGCCAAGTTCGACGGGATGCGCTACGGCCTGCGGGTCGAGCCCGCCGAGGGCCCGGTGACCGCCGAGCGTGTGATGTCCGCGACCCGCGGGGCCGGTTTCGGGGACGAGGTCAAGCGTCGAGTGATCCTGGGCACCTACGCGCTGTCCGCCGGCTACTACGACGCCTACTACGGCAGCGCGCAGAAGGTCCGCACCCTCGTCCAGCGCGACTTCACAGCCGCGTTCGAGCAGGTGGACGCGATCGTCTCGCCGACCGCCCCGACGACGGCGTTCCGGCTGGGGGAGAAGCTCGACGACCCGATGGCCATGTACCTCAACGACGTCGCCACGATCCCCGCGAACCTCGCGGGGGTGCCGGGCATCTCGGTGCCGAACGGGCTCGACGCGGGGCTGCCCGTCGGGCTCCAGGTGCTCGCCCCGGCGAAGGCCGACGACCGGCTCTACCGGGTGGCGGCCGCCCTGGAGACGCTGCTCGAGGCACGGTGGGGCGGGCCGCTGCTGGCGTCGGCCCCCGAGCTGGAGGTGACCCGATGACGACGGAGGCCACGCCGCTGGTGGACTACGACGACGCCACCCGGCGCTTCGACCCCGTGATCGGGATCGAGGTGCACGTCGAGCTCGGCACCGCGACCAAGATGTTCGACGGCGCCCCGCAGGCCTTCGGCGACGAGCCGAACAGCGCGACCACCCCGGTGTCCCTGGGCCTGCCCGGCGCGCTGCCGGTGGTCAACGAGAAGGCCGTCGAGTACGCCGTGCTCATCGGCCTGGCGCTGAACTGCGAGATCGCCGAGCTCTGCCGCTTCGCGCGGAAGAACTACTTCTACCCGGACGTGCCGAAGAACTACCAGATCAGCCAGTACGACGAGCCGATCGCGCACGACGGCTGGCTGGACGTCGAGCTCGAGGACGGCACGGTCGTGCGGGTGGAGATCGAGCGCGCGCACATGGAGGAGGACGCCGGCAAGAACACGCACGTCGGCGGGGCCACTGGACGGATCCACGGCGCCGAGTACTCCCTGGTGGACTACAACCGCGCCGGCGTGCCGCTGGTGGAGATCGTCACCAAGCCCATCACCGGCGTCGGCGCGCGGGCGCCGGAGGTCGCGCGGGCGTACGTGCAGACGCTGCGGGACCTGTTCCGCGCCCTCGGTGTGTCCGAGGCGCGGATGGAGCGGGGGAACGTGCGTGCCGACGTCAACGTGTCGCTGCGCCCCTCACCCGGGGCGCCCCTGGGCACGCGGACCGAGACCAAGAACGTCAACTCGTTCCGGTCGGTGGAGCGGGCGGTGCGCTACGAGATCTCGCGTCAGGCAGCCGTGCTCGACGCGGGTGCCTCCGTCGTCCAGGAGACGCGCCACTGGCACGAGGACACCGGCATCACCACGGCCGGCCGGGTGAAGTCCGATGCCGAGGACTACCGGTACTTCCCGGAGCCCGACCTCGTGCCGCTCGTGCCGAGCCGGGAGTGGGTCGCCTCGCTGCGGGCGCGGCTGCCCGAGATGCCGGCCGCCCGGCGCCGCAGGCTCCAGGTGGAGTGGGGCTACGCCGACGCCGAGATGCGCGACGTCGTCAACGCGGGCGCCGTGGACCTCATCGAGACGACCGTCGCGGTGGGCGCCTCGCCCGCCGCGGCGCGCAAGTGGTGGATGGGCGAGCTCGCCCGGACGGCCAACGCGGAGGGCGTGGCGCTGGAGGAGCTGTCCGTCACGCCGGCGCAGGTCGCGGAGCTGCAGGGGCTCGTCGACTCCGGGCGCCTCAACGACAAGCTCGCCCGGCAGGTGCTGGCCGGCGTGCTCGCGGGGGAGGGCGGACCCGAGCAGGTCGCCTCGGCCCGGGGGCTGGAGATCGTCTCCGACGACGGTGCGCTGCTGGCGGCCGTCGACGAGGCGCTCGCCGCGCAGCCGGACGTGGCCGAGAAGATCCGGTCGGGCAACCTCGGGCCGGTCGGCGCCATCATCGGCGCGGTCATGAAGGCGACGCGGGGGCAGGCCGACGCCGGCCGGGTCCGCGAGCTCGTGCTCGAGCGGGTCAAGGGCTGACGGGGGCCGGCATGGAGACCCCCGTCCTGCGCGGTGAGCTCATCACCCTGCGGCCGATCCGGGCCGACGACGCCGACGCCATGTGGGAGATGGTCACGGACCCGGAGGGGATCCGGCTGACGGGTCGTCGGCCGGCGGAGTCCCGCGAGGAGCTGGGCGCCTGGTGCGCACGCGCCGCGTCGCTGCCGCGCCGGATGGACTGGGCGATCACCCACGGCACCGACGAGTACCTCGGCGAGATCGTGCTCAACCAGGTCGTCCCCGAGGATGCCCGGGCGAACCTGCGGATGGCCATGCGCCCCGGCCAGCGCGGCCGCGGCTTCGGCCGGGAGTCCATCTCGCTGGTGCTTGCGCAGGCCTTCGCCGACCCACCCGCCGGGCTCGGCCTGCACCGGGTGTCCCTCGACGTGCTGAGCATCAACCCGCGCGCGCGGATCCTCTACGAGAGCCTGGGGTTCGTCGAGGAGGGCCGGCTGCGCGAGACCCACCGCGACGGCGACTTCTGGTGCGACACCATCGTCATGGCGATCCTCGAGGAGGACTACCGGCTGGCGCACGCGACGGGGGCCCCGTGACGGTGACGATGACCGTCGCGCACGACGAGGTGCTCGACGCGCTGGTCGCCGCCGGCGTGCCCGACGGCGCGCGGGTCGTCCGGTGGGACGTGGCCGGCCCCCTGGCTGGGTCCGGGTCGCCGGTGGCGCCGGAGGACGTCGACGTCGTCGTGGTGCCGAACTACGGGGCGAGCCCGACCCTGCTCGCCCGGCTCTCGGACCTCCCGCGGCTGGCCGTCGTCCAGCTGCCCAGCGCCGGCTACGAGCACGCCCTGCCGTACGTGCGGGACGAGGTCACCGTGTGCAACGGGCGCGGCGTGCACGACGCCGGGACCGCGGAGCTCGCGGTGGCGCTGCTCCTGGCCTCGCAGCGCGGCATCGACGACGCCGTGCGGGACGCCGCGGAGGGTCGGTGGGCGCCACGGCTGCGCTCGTCGCTGGCCGACCGCCGCGTGATGGTGCTCGGGTACGGCTCGATCGGTGCGGCGGTGGCGAGCAGGCTCCGAGCCTTCGAGGTCGATGTCGTCCCGGTGGCTGCACGCGCCCGGACGGACGGGCCCGTGCGGGTGCACGGCGTCGACGAGGTGCACGGGCTGCTGCCGGCTGTGGACGCCGTGGTCGTCGTCCTGCCGCTGACGGCGTCGACGGAGCTGCTCGTCGACGCTCGGTTCCTCGCGGCGATGCCCGACGACGCCCTGCTGGTCAACGTCGGGCGGGGACGGGTGGTGGACACCGACGCGCTGCTGGCGGAGGTGACCGCCGGCCGGCTGCGGGCGGCGCTGGACGTGACGGACCCGGAGCCGCTGCCCGTCGACCACCCGCTGTGGCACGCCCCCGGGGTGATCGTCACGCCGCACGTCGGCGGGTACACGGACGCGACGACGCCGCGGCTCGCGGACCTGCTGCGTCGCCAGCTCGCGGAGCTCGTGGCGGGGCGCCCGCCGCTGAACGTGGTGCGGGCGGGCATCGGGCGCTGACGCTCCTCGCGCCGCTGGCGACGGCCGGGCGCCGGGGGCGTCAGGCGACGCGGCGGCAGCTGGCGCGGACGACGAGCTCGGTGGGCAGGGTGACGTGCGCGCCGCCCTCCGTGGTGCCGTCCATCATCGCGATGAGCTGGGCGATGGCCTCCGAGCCCATCCGGCGGATCGGCTGGGCGATCGTCGTCAGCGCCGGGGTGCTCATCGCGGACTCGGGGACGTTGTCGAAACCCAGGATGGAGACGTCGTCGGGCACCGACAGCCCGAGGCTGCGCGCGACGTCCATGGTCCGCAGGGCCGACAGGTCGTTGGCGGCGAAGATCGCCGTCGGCCGGTCCGGCATCGTGAGCAGCTCGTGGGCCGGCTGGTCGGCCGTGTCGGGGCGGTAGCCGCCGACCCTGATGAGCGTGGGGTCGGCCGGGATGCCGGCGGCGGCCAGGGCCGTGCGGTAGCCCTCCTCGCGCAGGCGTGCCGACTCGAGGTCCGGGCGGCCGCCGAGGAAGCCGATCCGGCGGTGGCCGAGGCCGAGCAGGTACTCCGTGGCGGTCATCGCGCCGCGCATGTTGTCGGAGTCGATGGTGGTCAGGCCGGTGCGGCCGCGGTGGGGGTCGACGGCGACGACCGGGATCCCGGGGTGGGCGTCCACGACGGTCGGGGTGACGAGGATGGCACCGTCGATCAGCGTGCCGGACAGCCGGGAGAGGTAGCGGCGCTCCCAGCCGACGGCCCCGCCGTGCCGGCCACCGCCGGAGTAGGCCAGGAGCTCGTAGCCCGTGTCGGCGATGGCGCTCGAGGTGCCCTTGAGAAGTTCTGTGCTGAAGGGCTCAAACTCGGCCACCAGGATGCCGATGACATTGGTGCGCGTGCTGCGGAGGCTGCGGGCGACGAGGCTGGACTCGTAGCCGAGCTCGTCGATGACCTCCTGCACACGCGCGGAGGTCTTGAGGGCGACGCCGTACCTGCCGTTGATGACCTTGGACACGGTGGCCACGGAGACGCCGGCACTACGTGCCACGTCGCTGATGGTCACCCGTCCTTGGCGTTCCACGGCCGTGACTCTACCGTGTTGATATCGATATCGAAATCGATTGACACCCCAAAATCGTGCGTGCCAGACTCGCCACCGTCCGAGCGTCGACGAAGACCTAAGGAACAGACATGGCGAGATTCCGAGCCGCCTCTGCCGTGGCCCTGGCCGCCGGCATGGCTCTCGTGCTGGCCGCCTGCGGCGGCAACGACGACCCCGAGGGCTCCGGCTCCTCGGGCGAGCCCAGCGAGGGCTCTGACGAGCCCGTGACCATCACCTGGTGGCACAACGGCACCGGTGAGCCCCTGCTCGGCCTCTGGCAGGCCGTGGCGGACGAGTTCGAGGAGGCCCACCCGAACGTCACGGTTGACGTCCAGGCCTTCCAGAACGAGGAGCTGCAGCGCACGCTCATCCCGAACGCCCTGCGGTCGAACGACCCGCCGGACGTCTTCCAGCAGTGGGGTGCCGGCGAGCTGGCCGCCCAGGTGGAGTCGGGCTACGTGCGTGACATCACCGACGACGTGGCCGCCGAGGTCGAGACCATCGGTGGCACCGTGTCGCCGTGGATGGTCGGCGACCGCGTCTACGGCCTGCCGTTCCAGTTCGGCATCGAGGGCTTCTGGTACAACACCGAGCTCTTCGAGCAGGCCGGCATCGAGGGCACGCCCGCGACGCTGGACGAGCTGTACGACGCCATCGACAAGCTCAAGGCTGCGGGCATCCCCCCGATCGCCGTGGGTGCTGGCGACGGCTGGCCGGCTGCGCACTACTGGTACAACTTCGCGCTGAAGGCGTGCGCGCCCGAGACGCTGATGACCGCGCAGGCCGAGCTCGACTTCTCCGACCCGTGCTTCGTCGAGGCGGGCGAGCTGCTCCAGGAGTTCATCGACTCCGAGCCGTTCAACGAGGGCTACCTGGCCACCCCGGCGCAGACCGGTGCGGGCTCCTCGGCCGGCCTCGTCGCGACCGGTCAGGCCGCGATGGAGCTCATGGGCCACTGGAACCCCGGTGTCATGGGCGGCATCCTCCGCGACGAGACCGGTGACGAGAACGCGACCCCGCCGGAGTTCCTCGGCTGGTTCAACTTCCCGGGCATCGAGGGCACCGGCGGCGACCCGACCGCGGCCCTGGGTGGCGGCGACGGCTTCTCCGTCTCGGCTCAGGCTCCTGACGCCGCTGTCGAGCTGCTGAAGTACATCCTCTCCGAGGACGTGCAGCGTCGGTTCGGCGAGTCGGGTGCCGGTCTCCCGGTCGTCCCGGCGGCGCAGGACTCCATCACCGACCCGAACCTGCAGATGGTGCTCGAGGGCCTGAACAGCGCGACGTACGTCCAGCTGTGGCTCGACACCTCCTACGGCCCGGTGGTCGGCGGCGCGATGAACGAGGCGATCGTCAACCTCTTCGGTGGCGCAGGTTCCCCGCAGGGCATCGTCGACGCCATCAACGCAGCGGTTCAGACCCTGTAGCGTCGAGGTATGTCTTCGCAGATCACGGCCGGGCCCGCGGCGCAAGCCGCGGGCCCGGCCCGCGCCTCCCTCGCAAAGAAGCCACGGGGCCGGCTCCGCAAGCGCGTCGAGATCGCCGCGTTCGCGGGCCCGGCCTTGGTCGTGTACGTGGCGTTCGTCTTCGTGCCGGTCGTCCTCGCGGCCTACTACAGCTTCTTCAACTGGAACGGGCTGAGCGCCCTCGACCAGTTCATCGGGTTCGACAACTACGAGCGTGTGCTCACGGACCCGGTGTTCCACGACGCCGTGAAGCACAACTTCCTCATCGTCATCCTGTCGATCCTCATCCAGGGTCCGCTCGCGCTGGCCGTCGCCCTGCTGCTCAACCGCAACATCCGCGGCCGGGCGCTCCTGCGTGTGCTGATCTTCGTCCCGTACGTCCTCAGCGAGGTCATCGCGGGTCTGGCGTGGCTGCTCATCCTGCAGCCGCACGGCCCGTTCGACACCGTCCTGGAGAGGTTCGGGCTGGAGGGGATCCGGCAGCTGTGGCTCGCCGACCCGAACGTCGCCCTCTGGACGATCTTCGGCATCCTGACCTGGAAGTACCTCGGTCTGGCGATCATCCTCTTCCTGGCAGGCCTTCAGGGCGTGCCTGAGGAGCTGACCGAGGCAGCCTCCATCGACGGGGCGAACTGGTGGCAGATCCAGTTCCGGATCACCATCCCGCTGCTCGGCCCGACCATCCGCATCTGGGCGTTCCTCTCGATCATCGGATCGCTCCAGCTCTTCGACATGGTCTGGATCGTGACGGGTGGCGGCCCGGTGAACGCGACGACGACGATGGCGCAGTACATGGTCCTCTACGGCCTCAACCGCACCCAGGTCGGGTTCGGCAGCGCCGTGGCCGTGGTGCTCTTCTTCATCTCGCTCACCGTGGCGCTGCTCTACCAGCGCTTCGCCCTGCGCCGCGACCTCGCCGGTGCCCTGACCAGCAGGACACAGTGACATGACAGCGCTCACGTACTCCACAGATGTGGCCCGCACCCCCGCCAACAAGAAGCGGAAGCGGCCCTTCACCTGGGACCAGCCGTTCATCTACCTGGTCGCCCTCGTGGTCGTGGCTGTCACGATCGCACCTGTCCTGTTCGTCGTGCTCGGCGGCTTCCGGACCAACCTCCAGTTGACGGAGGACCCGGCGGGTCTGCCCGACCCGTGGGTCTTCAACAACTACCAGGAGGTCCTGTCCTCCGGTCGGTTCTGGGGCCAGGTCCTGCAGTCGACGCTCACCGCATTCGGCACGACGGCGATGGTCGTCATCCTCGGCGTGTCGGTGGCGTTCGTCATCGCGCGGTACGAGTTCAGGGGCCGGCAGCTGATGTACTCGCTGTTCACGGCGGGTCTGCTGTTCCCGCTGACGATCGCGGTGCTCCCGCTGACGGTCATGCTTCGCCAGCTCGACCTGTTCGGTTCCATCTGGGGCCTGATCATCCCGCAGGCGGCGTTCGCGCTGCCGACGACGGTGATCATCCTCACCCCGTTCCTCCGGGCAGTCCCGGTGGAGCTGGAGGAGGCAGCGTCGATCGACGGAGCCACCAAGGTCGGGTTCTTCTGGCGGATCCTGCTGCCGCTTGCGGGCCCCGGCCTCGTCACGGTCGGTGTGCTGGCCTTCGTGGGCAGCTGGAACGCCTACCTGCTCCCGCTGTTCGTCCTCGCGTCGGGTGGCGCACCGGTGGAGCAGTTCACGCTGCCCCTCGGTGTGCAGCAGTTCTCGACGCAGTTCTCGACCAACACCGCAGGCGTCATGGCGTTCACGTCGCTGGCGATGATCCCCGCGCTCGTCTTCTTCCTTGCGATGGAGCGTCGGATCGTCAGTGGCCTGCAGGGCGCTGTGAAGGGCTGACGGAAGGGACAGCCGGGGGGCGCGGTGGCGCTCCCTCGCCCCCCGGACCAGGGCGCGCCGGGATCGTGGAGACACGGTCCCGGCGCGCCCGTTCCATGCCCGGGCTGCACCCGAGCGCGGCGTCGGTCCCCGTGACACCGGGCTCGTCCGCGACCACGAAGCGCGCCCGGCGGCCGGCTGTGCCACGCTCGAGCGCATGGCACTCACCGACGCGGAGGTCACCGCCCGGGTCGACGCGCGGCACTGGCGGGTCGTGCTCGGCCGGCTGGCGGCCACCTTCGCCACCGGCTCGTTCGAACGGGGCACCACCCTCCTCGCGCGGATCGCCGACGCGGCGGAGGAGGCGAACCACCACCCCGACGTCGATCTCCGCTATCCCGCCGTGCACGTCGTGCTCGTGTCGCACGACGCGAACGGCCTCACGGACAGGGACGTCGCCCTGGCCGCGCGGATCAGCGCGATCGCCGACGAGCTCGGGATCGAGGGCACGCCGGGGACGCCGCAGGCGCTGGAGATCGCCATCGACGCGCTCGACATCCCCGCCGTGGTGCCCTTCTGGCGAGCGGTGCTCGGGTACGACGACGAGCCGCCGCCCGCGCCCGACGCGTCGCCGGCGCTCGTGGACCCCGCCGGTCGCGGTCCGGCCGTGTGGTTCCAGCAGATGGATGCGCCGCGTCCCCAGCGGAACCGGATCCACCTGGACGTCACCGTCCCGCATGACGTGGCGGAGGCCCGGGTCGGCGCGGCGGTCGCAGCCGGTGGACGCCTCGTGAGCGACGCGCGCGCGCCAGCGTTCTGGGTGCTCGCGGACCCGGAGGGCAACGAGGCCTGCGTCTGCACGTGGCAGGCCCGCGACTGACCCCGGGCGGACAGCAGGCCACTGACCCGGGCGGGCGTTCCCGTGGCGCGCCGGGCCGGGTGCCTAGACTCCCGGCATGACGACGACGCCCGGCACGCCGGCAGGATCCCCGGACATCAAGCCCCGTTCGCGGCAGGTCACGGACGGGCTCGAGGCCACCGCTGCGCGCGGCATGCTCCGCGCCGTCGGGATGGGGGACGAGGACTTCGCCAAGCCGCAGATCGGGGTGGCGAGCTCGTGGAACGAGATCACGCCCTGCAACCTCTCGCTGGACCGGCTGGCCAAGGCCGTCAAGAACGGCGTGCACGCCGCCGGCGGCTTCCCGCTCGAGTTCGCCACCATCTCCGTCTCCGACGGCATCTCCATGGGCCACGAGGGCATGCACTTCTCGCTGGTCAGCCGCGACATCATCGCGGACAGCGTCGAGACCGTGATGCAGGCCGAGCGGCTGGACGGCGCCGTCCTGCTCGCCGGGTGCGACAAGTCCTTGCCCGGGATGCTCATGGCGGCGGCCCGCCTGGACCTCGCGGCGGTCTTCCTCTACGCCGGGTCGATCGCGCCGGGCTGGGTCAAGCTCTCCGACGGCACGGAGAAGGAGGTCACGATCATCGACGCCTTCGAGGCCGTCGGGGCCTGCGCCCGCGGACTGATGAGCGCCGAGGACGTCGACCGGATCGAGCGCGCGATCTGCCCGGGGGAGGGCGCCTGCGGCGGCATGTACACGGCGAACACCATGGCGTCGGTGGCGGAGGCCATGGGCATGTCCCTGCCCGGGTCGGCGGCCCCGCCGTCGGCGGACCGGCGGCGCGACCAGGCCGCGCTGCGCTCCGGGGAGGCCGTGGTGGAGCTGCTCCGCCGCGGGATCACGGCCCGCCAGATCATGACCAAGGAGGCGTTCGAGAACGCCATCGCCGTCGTGATGGCCTTCGGCGGCTCGACCAACGCGGTGCTGCACCTGCTCGCCATCGCCCACGAGGCCGAGGTGGACCTCACGCTGGACGACTTCGCGCGGGTCGCGCGCCGGGTGCCGCACCTGGGCGACCTCAAGCCGTTCGGCCGGTACGTGATGAACGACGTCGATCGCGTCGGTGGCGTCCCCGTCGTCATGAAGGCGCTGCTGGACGCCGGCCTGCTGCACGGGGACTGCCTGACGGTGACGGGCCGTACCGTCGCGGAGAACCTCGCCGAGGTCGCCCCGCCCGACCCGGATGGCCGGATCCTGCGGGCTCTGGACGACCCCATCCACCCGACCGGGGGCATCACGATCCTGCACGGCTCGCTCGCCCCCGAGGGCGCCGTCGTGAAGTCCGCGGGGTTCGACGCCGACGTGTTCGAGGGCACCGCCCGGGTCTTCGACAGGGAGCGCGGCGCGATGGACGCGCTCGAGGACGGGACGATCCAGGCCGGCGACGTCGTGGTCATCAGGTACGAGGGCCCCAAGGGCGGGCCGGGGATGCGGGAGATGCTCGCGATCACCGGCGCCATCAAGGGAGCCGGGCTCGGCAAGAGCGTCCTGCTCATCACCGACGGCCGGTTCTCGGGCGGGACGACGGGGCTGTGCGTGGGCCACGTCGCGCCGGAGGCCGTGGACGCCGGGCCGATCGCCTTCGTGCGCGACGGCGACCGCATCCGTCTGGACGTCGCGACCGGGACGCTCGACCTCCTCGTCGACGAGGCCGAGCTCGCAGCGCGTGCCGTCGGCTGGCAGCCGCTGCCACCGCGCTACACCCGCGGCGTCCTCGGCAAGTACGTCAGGCTCGTCGGATCGGCGAGCGCCGGCGCCGTCCTGGGCTGAGTCAGGGCACGACCAGGTCGCGGGCCGGGGCGAGGAAGACGATCGCGGCGCCCTCCGGCAGCGTGAGCCACGGCCGGACCTCGCCGTCCCGGTCGGCGACGCAGAGCGCGACCGGGCAGGCGACGGGCCCCTCCGCCCAGGGCGTGTGCTCGAGGACCAGGTTCCCGCCCACGTACCCGTGCACGCCCAGGAGGTGCTCGACGGCGACGGGCGCGCTCGTTCCCGACGGCGCGTCGACGAGGAGGTGGGCGGCGTCGGTGCCGGCGAGCTCGTCCCACGCGATGAGCGTCTCGGCGTCCCGCCACGGGTCGCCGTAGACCATGTGGACCGCGTGGGTCTCGTGCACGACGGTCCCGCCGACCTCGACGATGCGGAGGGTCTCCCACTCCTCGTCCTCGCCCTCGCGCGTCCCGTAGCCGATCCCGTAGGCCAGGAAGCGCCCGTCGGGGGAGTAGGCCGGGTAGGCCTCGAGGGGCGCGGAGTCCGGCACGCGCTCGACGACGCGGGCGGCGCCCGTCGCGAGGTCGACCTCGTGGACCCAGGTGTCGATCCGGTCGTGCTCCAGGCGCCCGTCGGCGGCGATGTGGGGGTCGGCGCAGCCGGTCAGGACGCCGACCCGGCCGCCCCGGGGCGCCCAGGCGACGTCGCGGTGCCAGCAGTCCGCGGCGTCGTACCCGGGCGGCACGGGCATCGGCAGGTCGCGGACGGCGCCGGTGCCCAGCTCGACGACGTCGTACCCCGTGGGGGTGAGGGGGTCGACGCGGGCGCGCAGGAGCGCCCGTCCGTCGGGCGAGAGGAGGAGCGGGGTGGCGGGCCACGGGCCGGGAAGGTCCAGGCGGACCCACTCGACGGTCGCGGCGTCGAGGGCGACGAGGAACGCCTCGGGCGAGGTGCCGTCGGCGGCCAGGGCCACGATCGCCGCGCCCTCGACGGTGCGCACCGGGAGTGCAGCGGGGTCGAGGTATGTCTCGGCGAGGACTGCGTCGGTGGGCAGCGGGGCCGGCGTCGGGCGCGGCTCGGGCGTGGGG
>JAEWQZ010000051.1 GCA_023460255.1 Actinomycetes bacterium | reverse complement strand
ACCGACCGGATGGACAGCACGACGCGCGGGGAGGCGGGCCGATGAGCGACCTCTTCCTGGACGAGATCGTCCGTCCCGACTCGGCCTCCGGCGGCGCCGGCGGGCGACGGGGTGACCGGCAGCAGCGGGACCGCCGCCGGCGGTCCCGTCGCCGCAAGAACATCACGGCCCTGGTCATCGTCGCCGTGGTGCTCGGGGGCATCGGCGTCGCCGTCTGGAAGTTCGGCATGCCGCTCATCGAGGACCTGCGTGGTCCGAGCGAGAGCTCGGCGCAGGACTACCCGGGTCCGGGCGAGAGCCCCGTCGACGTCACCATCCCGGCAGGGGCGACCGGCGCGGACATGGCGGCGATCCTGCTCGAGCAGGACGTGGTCGCGAGCACGCGGGCCTTCACCCTCGCCTTCGCCGCGAACCCCGACGCGCCCGGGATCCAGCCCGGCACGTACCGGCTGATGACCAAGATGCGCGCGGTCGAGGCCGTCGCGGCGCTCGTCAACACGGAGAACCGGATGGTCACCAGGGTGACCGTCATCGAGGGCTGGACGCTCCAGCAGATCCTCGACAAGCTCTCGTCGACCACCGGGATCCCGATCGAGGACTTCCAGACGGCGATGACGGACGTGGCCGCCACGGGCCTGCCCGCCGAGGCCGGCGGACGGTACGAAGGGTGGCTCTTCCCCGCGACCTACGAGTTCCAGCCCGGACAGACTCCGACCGAGATGGTCGCCACGATGGTCGCGCAGACGGTGAGCGTGCTCGACGCGCGCGGCGTTCCGGCGGACCAGCGTCAGGCGGTGCTCATCAAGGCGTCGCTGGTCGAACGCGAGTCGCCGGGCGGGGACGCCAGCGCCATGATCGCGCGGGCGATCGAGAACCGCCTCGCCATCAACAAGGCGCTGGAGATCGATGCCGCGGTCGCGTACGGCGCCGGCATCTCCGGGCTCGACATCACCGAGGGCGTCAAGGACGTCGACACGCCGTACAACCTCTACATGCACACCGGGCTCCCGCCGACGCCGATCGCTTCGCCGGGGGCGGCGGCCATCGACGCCGTCCTCGCTCCGGCCGACGGGCCGTGGATGTTCTGGGTGACCATCAACCTCGACACGGGGGAGACCCGGTTCGCTGAGACCTTCGACGAGCACAAGGCCAACGTGGCGCTCCTGCGGGAGTGGCAGGCGGAGAACGGGGGGTAGGCGGCCGCGATGCGCGCCGCCGTCCTCGGGCACCCGATCGCCCACTCGCTCTCGCCGGTGCTGCACACGGCGGCCTACGCGGCCCTGGGGCTCGACTGGCGGTACGACGCCGTCGACGTCACCGCTGAGGGCCTGCCCGCGTTCGTCGCCGACCTCGACGACGAGTGGGCGGGGCTCAGCCTCACCATGCCCCTCAAGCAGGCCGTGCTACCCCTGCTGCACCACGTCGAGCCGCTCGCCGCCGCCGTCGGGGCGGTGAACACCGTCCTCGTGCAGGCCGGCGGCTCACGCCCGACCCTCGTCGGCGCGAACACCGACGTGCACGGGATCGCGGCGGCGCTCGGTGAGGCAGGGGTGGCCCGTGACGCCGGGACCGTGCGCCGGGCCGTCGTCCTCGGGGGAGGGGCGACCGCTGCGTCCGCGCTGGCGGGGCTGGCCGAGCTGGGCATGCCGTCGGCGGCGGTGCTCGTGCGCTCGGTCGCCCGGGCGGGCGGGACGCTGCGGGCGGCCCACCGGATGGGTGTGGACGCGACCGTCCGCACGCTCGCCCCGCTCGACCGCGCGGCGCGGGCGATCGCGGCGGCCGACGTCGTCGTGTCGACGCTCCCGCCAGGTGCGGCCGACGAGGTCGCCGCGGCGTTCACCGGGCCCGTCCGAGGAGTGCTCCTCGACTGCGCGTATACGCCGCGCCCGACGTCGCTCGTCGCCGCCTGGCAGCGGGCCGGGGGCCGCGCCGTCAGCGGGGAGCGGATGCTGCTCCACCAGGCCGCCGAGCAGGTCCGCCTGATGACCGGGCAAACCGCGCCGCTGGCCGCCATGGACGCCGCGCTCGAGGCAGCCCTCGGCGGGTCGCCCGGGTGATCCGCCCTCCGTCTGCCGTGACAGTCGGTGCCGGTACGTCGACTTCGACACGTGGACCGGTGGTCGCGTGCCACCTCGCCTTGTGGCGATCTTGAGGCTGCTGCTACGTTCTGGCGGTCACAGGAGCATTGACTGACGGGGGGCACGCAGATGACTGGACGACCGTTCGCACGCGTTGGCGGTGCGGCTCTGCTCGGGATGTTGCTGGCCATGGTGGGCGTCACCCAGGCATCAGCATCGCCGATCGTCGAGCGGACGAGCGCAGCAGTCATCCTCCCGGCGAGCTCGCCGATCATCACGCCCGCGTGCTCCAAGACGGTGCTTCGGTACGGGTCCCGGGGTGACTGCGTGAAGCAGCTGCAGTTCGCCATGAACCTCTTCTTCAATCGAGGGCTCGCGGTGGACGGCAGCTATGGACCGGCTACGACAACCAGCGTCCGCTGGTTCCAGCAGCGCTACGGACTCACCCTCGACGGCATCACAGGGCCGCAGACGTGGTCAGCCCTGCTCTGGGTGGACCTGCGATTCAGCAATGGCTGGTCGTACTAGGGACGCAAGGACGGCCAGCGCATCCCGCGCACCGCGGCGATCGGCTGCTTCTTCGCTCCGAGGCTCATGGGGGGTCACCGGCTCGCACAGTGACGTGCCACAGTTCCGTGCGCACGGGCCCAGTCCGTCCATCTCGCGTCCTGGGTACAGCCGGGCAAAACGGGGCAACCATGGCGATGTCGGTGCACTCCCGGTAGCCTCCTGAGCATCGTGAGGGGGCGAGCGCCGACGGCGTCGGGCCGCGGCTGCGGTCGCCCCCGCAGGGGGTGGCAGATGCGACACGTCCTCGTCCGCACGCTCGTGGCGACCGCGCTCGGCGCGGCCACGGTCCTCGTCGGGGTGGGGCCGGCGTCCTCCGCGGAGGACGACGCGGCGGTACCGCCGTCGACGACATCGACGCCTGCGCGTCCGGCCCCGGGCCGCCTCGCCGACAGGTCCGTCGCAGTGGCGCCGACGGCGGTCTCGCCCGAGTGCGCGCGCACCGTGCTGCGGTACGGCTCCCGGGGCTACTGCGTGACCGAGCTCCAGTTCAACCTCAACATCCTGTTCGGGCTGGGCCTCAGCATGGACGGCTCGTACGGGCCCGCGACGACGTCGGCCGTGTACTGGTTCCAGGGCCGGTACGGCCTGACGTACGACGGGATCACCGGTCCACAGACCTGGTCGACGATCGCCAAGTGCCTGGACCGCGCGCGCAAGGGCCTGCCGTACTGACGTCCGGGCCGGCGAGCCGCAACCAGCGGCGCGGGTGATCGTCAGGGGGCTTCAGGGCGTCGGGTCACGTGCCGATACCTACCCTGCCGGGGCACCGCGACGGTGCCGTCGTGCAGCGGTCGCCCCTCACCCGGAAGGACACCCGTGAAGCAGCTCGGAGACATCCTCCTCGAGGAGGGCCTCGTCACTGAGGGCCAGCTCATGGCCGCCCTGGACGAGCAGGCGACCCGCGGGGAGTCCCTCGGCCGTGTGCTCGTCGAGATCGGGATGCTCACGGAGGCTCAGCTCGTCCAGGCCCTGGCGCGCCAGGTGGGCATGGAGTTCGTCGAGCTCACCGAGTACCCGGTCGACCGCACCGCGGTGAGCCTGTTGCCGGGCGCCGTCTGCCGCCGCTACACGGTGCTGCCGATCGCGCACATCGACGGCCACATCGTGCTGGCGATGTCGAACCCCGGGAACGTGCTCGCGCTCGACGACGCGCGCGCGATCACCGGCCGGCAGGTCACGCCCGTCGTCGCCACCCACGACGACCTGGTCGCGGCGATCGACCGGTTCTGCCGCGCGGACGACGACCTCGACGACCTCGCCTCCGCCCTGGAGGAGTCCCAGCAGGAGGTCGAGAACGACCTCTCCCAGATGGGCGACGTCATCGAGGACGACGCGCCGATCGTGCGGTTCGTCAACATCCTCGTCACCCAGGCGATCCAGGACCGGGCCTCGGACATCCACATCGAGCCGGCCGAGAAGGACATGCTGGTCAGGTACCGGATCGACGGCGTGCTGCACGAGATGCAGCGGGCCCCCAAGCAGATCCAGAACGGCGTCATCTCCCGTCTGAAGATCATGAGTGACATCGACATCGCCGAGCGGCGCAAGCCGCAGGACGGCCGGATGTCCGTCACGCACAACACCCGCAAGATCGACCTCCGGGTGGCGACCCTGCCGACGGTGTGGGGCGAGAAGGTCGTCATGCGGATCCTGGACAACTCCACGGCCAGCCTGGACCTGCGCGAGCTGTCGTTCCTCGACGACAACTACGAGGTCTACAAGGAGTCGTACACCAAGCCGTACGGGATGATCCTCGTCACGGGCCCGACGGGCTCCGGCAAGTCCACGACGCTCTACGCGA
>JAEWQZ010000050.1 GCA_023460255.1 Actinomycetes bacterium | reverse complement strand
CATCGAGACCTTCGCCTCCGACTTCACCTTGCGCAGGGCCGCGAGCGCGCGCCCGGCCGCCGGTAGACCGGCTGGCCCGACGCCGTCGGCGGCCTCGCGCAGGGGAGCCGCTGCGGGCCACGACGCGCGGTGCACCGAGCCCTCGCGCCACCACGACCAGACCTCCTCCGTCGCGAACGGCAGCACCGGTGCGAGCAGGCGCAGGAGCACGTCCAGGGCCAGGCCCAGCGCCGCGCGGGCCGACGCCGTGGCCGCGGCGTCCCAGTGCTCGCCGCCGTAGGCGCGGTCCTTGACGAGCTCGAGGTAGTCGTCGCAGAACGTCCAGAAGAACGTCTCGGTGGCCTCGAGCGCGCGCGTGTGGTCGTAGCCCTCGAAGGCGCCGGTCGCGGCGTCGACCACGTCGGCCAGGCCGGCCAGCATCGCCCGGTCCAGCGGCGCCGTGACGTCGGCCGGCGCGGCCGGCGCACCGTCCGTGATCCCGAGCACGAACTTGCTCGCGTTGAGGACCTTGATCGCCAGCCGCCGGCCGATCTTCATCTGGCCGACCTCGAACGCCGCGTCGGTCCCCAGGCGCGCCGACGCGGCCCAGTACCGCACGGCGTCCGACCCGTGCTCGAGCAGCAGGCCCATCGGCGTGACGACGTTGCCCTTGGACTTGGACATCTTCTTGCGGTCCGGGTCGAGGATCCAGCCGCTGATCGCGGCGTGCGCCCAGGGCAGCGAGCCGTGCTCCAGGTGCGAGCGGACCACGGTGGAGAACAGCCAGGTCCGGATGATGTCCTGGCCCTGCGGGCGCAGGTCCATCGGGAACACGCGCGCGAACAGGTCCGGGTCGCGCAGCCAGCCGCCGGCCACCTGCGGCGTCAGCGAGCTCGTCGCCCACGTGTCCATGACGTCGGCCTCGCCGACGAACCCGCCGGCCACCCCGCGCTGGTCGGCCGTGTAGCCCACCGGGACGTCCGAGCTCGGGTCGACGGGCAGCGACGCCTCGTCCGGGACGATCGGGTGGTCGTGGTCCACGGTCCCGTCCGCCAGGACCGGGTACCACAGGGGGATCGCGACGCCGAAGAACCGCTGGCGGGAGATGAGCCAGTCGCCGTTGAGGCCGTTCACCCAGTTCTCGTACCGCACGCGCATGAAGTCGGGGTGGAACGCGAGCTCCCGCCCCCGGCCCAGCAGCGCCTCGCGCAGGCCCGCGCCGGCACCCTCGTCGCGCCCGCCGTTCCTGATGTACCACTGGCGCGACGTGACGATCTCCAGGGGCTTGTCGCCCTTCTCGAAGAAGTTCGTCATGCGCGACGTCGGGGTCGGCTCGCCGTCGAGGTCCCCGCTCGTGCGCAGCTGGTCGACGAGCGCGTTCCGGGCGCCGGTCGTCGTGCGTCCGGCCAGCTCGGCGTACGCGGCGCGGCCCCGGTCGGTGGTGATCCAGTCCGGCGTCTCGCGGGCCAGGCGCCCGTCCTTGGTGACGACCGAGCGGGTGGGCAGCTGGAGCTCGCGCCACCACTGGACGTCGGTGAGGTCGCCGAAGGTGCAGCACATGGCGATGCCCGCGCCCTTGTCCGGCTCGGCCGCCGGGTGGGCGAGGATCGGGATCTCGATGTCGAACAGGGGCGAGCGCGCCGTGGTGCCGAAGAGGTGCTGGTAGCGCTCGTCGTCCGGGTGGGCGATGAGGGCCACGACCGCGGGGATGAGCTCGGGGCGGGTCGTCTCGATGAAGATCGGCGCGCCGTCCTCCGGCCCGCCGGCCCGGTGGAACGCGACCCGGTGGAAGTGCCCGGGGTACTCCCGCGCCTCGAGCTCGGCCTGGGCGACGGCCGTCTGGAACGTGACGTCCCACAGCCCCGGGGCCTCCGCCTGGTACGCCTCGCCGCGGGCGAGGTTGCGCAGGAAGGCGGTCTGGGCGACGGCACGCGCGTTCTCGTCGATGGTCTGGTACGTGTGCGACCAGTCGACCGAGAGGCCGAGGTGGCGCCACAGCGCCTCGAACTGCCGCTCGTCCTCGACGGTCAGGCGCTCGCAGAGCTCGACGAAGTTGCGCCGCGAGACCGGCACCTGGTCCGCCGGCTTGACGTTCTTGCCGTCGGTCCCGTCGTGCGGCGGGACGAAGCCCGGGTCATAGGGCAGCGAGGGGTCGCACCGGACGCCGTAGTAGTACTGCACGCGCCGCTCGGTGGGCAGGCCGTTGTCGTCCCAGCCCATCGGGTAGAAGACCGCCCGCCCACGCATCCGCTGGTAGCGCGCGAGGACGTCGGTGTGCGTGTAGCTGAACACGTGCCCGACGTGCAGCGACCCGGAGACCGTCGGCGGCGGCGTGTCGATGGAGAACACCTGCTCGCGCGTGGCCGACCGGTCGAACGCGTAGGTGCCCTGCTCGCGCCAGGCGGCGTCCCAGCGGTCCTCGAGGCCGTCCAGGCTGACCTTCTCCGGGATGCGCCCGGAGACCTGCCCGCGCCCCGCTACGACCGGCGACGGTGGCGTCGCAGCGGGCGTGGTCGCGGGGTTCAGGGTGCTCATGAGCCCCGATTGTTCCAGAACCGGCGACCGCTCCCGTGCGACCGTCGGGCGCCCGTGGGTGGGCCCGTGTCCGGGTGCGGTTGCCGGCTGGCTAGGCTGGCCGCTCGTCGTCCGCACCGGAGCGCCGCGAGAGGCGCGCCGGTGCCCTCGCCGCTACGTCAGGAGCGTCATGCCTCGCCCGGCCACTGGTCCCACGCCCGCGCCCCGCACGGCACGCCACCCCCTGACCGCCCGGGCCGTGATCTCCCTGCTCGTGCTCGCGGGGGCCACCGTCGCCGTGCTGACCTCGACGCCGACCCTCGGGCTGGACCTGCGTGGTGGCACCCAGGTGGTCCTGGAGACCCGGGACTCGCCGACGGTCCAGGCCGACGCCGAGTCGACCGACCGCACGCTGGAGGTGCTGCGCCGCCGGATCGACGCGCTCGGCGTCGCGGAGCCGACCGTCGTGCGCTCGGGGGAGCGCCGGATCGTCATCGAGCTGCCCGGCCTGGAGGACCCGCGGGAGGCGGTCGAGGCGATCGGCCGGACCGCCCAGCTCACCTTCCACGCGGTGGAGGGGTTCGCCGCGGAGGAGCCGACGCACGTCGTCGGCGAGCCGATCGACCCGTCGCAGCCCCTGGTGCTCGCCGACGAGGACGGCGTGCCGCTGCAGCTGGCCGCGGCCGCACTGACCGGCGGCTCCGTCACCGGGGCGCGCGCCGCCACGGACCCCACGCGCGGCCCGGCGTGGTTCGTGGAGATCGACTTCGCGGGCGACGGCGCCGCGGCCTGGGAGGCGGCCACCGGGGCTGCCGCGTGCTTCCCCGAGGGTGACCCGCGGCGCCGCGTCGCGATCGCCCTGGACGGTGACATCATCACCTCGCCGCAGGTGGATCGCGACGTGCGCTGCGACGTGGGGATCATCGGCGGGACGACGACGATCACCGGCCAGTTCGACCAGGTCGAGGCGCTCGAGCTCGCCGCGCTCATCCAGGGCGGGGCGCTGCCCGTGCCCGTCGAGGTGATCGAGCAACGCACCGTCGGCCCCAGCCTCGGCGCCGCCGCCATCGACGCGAGCGTGCAGGCCATTCTCATCGGCATCGCCGCGACGGCCGTGTTCATCATCGCCGTCTACCGGCTCATGGGCCTGCTCGCGATCGTCGCGCTGCTCTGCTACGCCCTCATCTCCTACGCGGCGCTGGTCACCCTGGGGGCGACGATCACCCTGCCTGGCCTTGCCGGCTTCGTGCTCTCGGTCGGCATGGCCGTCGACGCGAACGTGCTCGTGTACGAGCGCGCGCGCGAGGAGCGGATCATCGGCGGCCGCTCGCTGCGCAGCTCCGTCGTCGCCGGGTTCCGTCGGGCCTTCTCGGCGATCGCCGACTCGAACGTCACCACGCTGATCTCGGCAGGACTGCTGTTCTTCCTCGCCTCGGGCCCGGTCCGGGGCTTCGGGGTGACGCTGACCATCGGTGTCCTCGTCTCCTTCTTCTCGGCACTGGTCATCACGCGCGTGCTGGCACAGTCGGTCGCGTCGGCCGGGTTCTGGACCCGGCGCCCGCGACTGAGCGGCCTGGACACGCTCGGCGCGTTCCGGCGCCGGGTGACCGGGTGGAGCACCGACCTCCTGCGCCCGGCCGGGCGCTGGCTCGTGGTCTCGCTCGCCCTCGTCGCCGTCGCGGCCGCGGGACTGGCGGTGCGCGGCGTCGAGCTCGGCGTGGAGTTCACCGGCGGCCGCAGCATCCAGTACGCGACGGGTGTGGCGGTCAGCGCCGACGACGCGCGGGCGGCGGTCGCGGCGGCGGGCTTCCCCGGGGCGGTGGTCCAGCAGGCGGGCGAGGCCGACATCGCCGTGCGGACGGCGCCCGTCGACGACGCCGAGGCCCAGCGGATCCGCGACGCGCTCGGGGAGGTTGCCCAGGGGGCCACGGTGGTCAGCGACGAGCTGATCGGGCCGAGCCTCGGCGCGGAGCTCCAGCGCAACGCGCTCATCGCCCTGGCCGTGGCGCTCGCGGCCCAGCTCGCCTACCTCGCCGTGCGCTTCCACTGGACCTTCAGCAGCGGTGCCGTGGCGTCGCTGGCGACGAACGTCCTCGTCGTCCTCGGGGTGTTCGCGTGGTTGGGCAAGACCCTGGACGGCGTCTTCCTCGCGGCGCTGCTGACCGTCATCGGCTACTCGGTCAACGACTCGGTGGTCGTCTTCGACAGGGTCCGGGAGACGTGGCGGAGCCGGCGGGACGAACCCTTCCACCGGCTGGCGGGGGAGGCGGTGCTGCAGACGCTGCCGCGCACGGTGAACACGGGTGCGAGCACGCTCTTCGTGCTGCTCGCCCTGCTGGTCCTCGGCGGCAGCTCGCTCGCCGACTTCGCCCTGGCGCTCGTGCTCGGGATCGTCGTGGGCACCGTCGGCACGGTGGCCGTCGCGGTCCCGCTGACGATCCTGCTCCAGCGGCGCTGGCCGACGCCCGCCCCCGCGGAGAAGCCGGCGCCGCGTCCGCGTGCGGGCGACCGGACGGACGGCGCCGTCGTCTGACCGGGGCTCCTCGTCGCGCTGCCGGCGCGTCATGGTGTGTCAAGAATCGTTGACACGATGTCGCGTCTGTCTTACATTCTCGATGTCAGCAATCTTTGACATCGAGGGAGTGGCATGTCGTACGAGGAGAAGGGCACCTGGGCCTACCTGGTGACCAGCGTGGCGGTCTGGGTCGGGTACGTGGTGCTCCTGCTGCGCCGCGCGGACGGCGATCTGGTGTCCGTCCCCTACGTCGGCCCGCTGCTGTGGGCCATCGGGATCTCGATCCTGGCCAACGTGGTCGGCCGGGTGCTCCTCGAGATCGTCCGGCCGAGCGAGACGCACCAGGCGGACGTGCGCGACAGGGAGGTCGCCCGCTTCGGCGACTACGTCGGCGGGCTCGTGCTGTCCGTGCTCGTCGCGGGCGTGCTCGCCCTCGCCCTCGTGGAGGCGCCGCACTTCTGGATCGCCAACGCGATCTACGCAGCCTTCGTCGTCCAGGTCGTCGTGTCGTCGGTGGTACGCCTGGTCGCCTACCGCCGGGGGCTGTGATGGGCCGCCCCACCCGCGTGACGAACTCGATCCGGGTGCACCGGGCCCGCCTCGACATGACCCAGGCGGAGCTCGCCGAGCGGATCGGGGTCACGCGCCAGACAGTCATCGCCGTCGAGCAGGGCCGGTACTCGCCGTCCCTGGAGATGGCCTTCCAGATCGCCCGGGCGCTCGGGGTCGCCCTCGACGACGTCTTCGCGTACCCCGCCGAGGAGCAGTCGTGAACGACACCCGCCGCACCGCACCCGCGCATGCCGGGCCCACCGGCGCGCCGCCCCTGCCGCGCACGATGCGGGCCGTCACCGCGCGCCGCTACGGCCCGCCGGACGTGCTGCACGTCGAGGAGCTACCCGTCCCGACGCCCGGCGCGGGGGAGGTCCTCGTCGCTGTCGGCGCCGTCTCGGTCTCGCGGGCCGACAC